>DAOWDU010000038.1 GCA_030638825.1 bacterium
ATCATTGCTCATTTTATTTTTCTATGAATTTAAAAGTGGAAAGGATTTGATTGAAGATTGATGATAATTCTTCTAACTTATCTTTGTCAGTTTCCGCATGATAATAAACATCTTTTTCAAAGATAAAAACTCTCAAATAATATTTATCCTTATTATTATCAAATCTTCCTTGAAACAATTCTATATTTGATACATATTCATCAACCAAGACTTTATGCGTTCCTACTGATTTCATATCCATCGTTTCAAGAGAAGGACCAGAATGTTTTAAGATTTTTATTTTTTGTGAACTATCATAGTAATTAATCAACGATATAACATTATCCTTTTCCGAAACACCAAAATGTCCAGGATATTTCACCTCAAACCCAAACTCCTCATTCCGATAAGTCTGCCAGTCGGTGGTGTCTATTTCATCACTACAATCTTCAGGACAATTGCATTTATTTTCGCCAGTATCGATATTACAATTTCCATCTCCGCAATTTGAACAAATAGATAATCCGCTTGGCGGAGCAGGTAATGAACAATCGCCATCATAACCGCCATGCCATCCTCCAATCTCCTTTAGTCCAGCGCAACATATTTCAGGCATACTATACGCGCCAATTGTTTCACCTTCTTTAGCGCAATCAGCTTTTTTAATCGGCTCGCACCAGCTATAAGCTCCGCCACACCAAAGTGAATTTATTTGAAATCCATCGGGACAAATACTTTCCGACGCTAATTTAAAATTTCCTTTTTGCATTATTTCAACGCTTTGCAAACAGCAATCGTAATCTGTAACAAACTTGCTTTTTTTGAATTTTTCACAGTCTTCTGCCAGTTTTTGATAATATGTTTCTTGATTAACTGGTTCTGCTATTTTGTTCTCTGCTTTGTTTTTACCATATTCCCAAATAATATATCCCCCTCCAATAATAATCGTCCCTATCCCCGCAAATAATAAAACCGCTAAAAGCGTTTTTACGAAGACAGCTGATAAAGATTCTTTTTTCATTTTTTTGTTTTTAATATTTAACTTATGTTTTTGATAATTCGAAAAATTATGCTAAAGATATTATTTACATGAGATAAACTGGATTCCTGCCTCCGCAGGAATGACAATAAAAAAATGGAGTCAACAACTCCATTTTTTATTACTTATCGCTTTCCACAATTACGCCGATCCTTGTTTCCAGTCCATGTTCAAGATTTATTATTACCTCGTAATCACCAACTTCTTTAATCGGTTCCTCAATAACAATTTTGTTTTCGTCAATCTTAAATCCCTTATCATTAAGCGACTTGGAAATTTCTTTTGGTTTTATGGCTGCGTAAAGTTTTCCAGACTCGTCGGCTTTAGCTTTAATTGCCACAAAAACTCCTTCCAATTTTTCGGCAATTCCCTCAGTACTTATTAAATCTTCTTTCGCCTGCTCTTCTTTTTTAATTTTTATTTTTTCCGCTTTCTCCATCGCGGTTTTAGTGGCAATCTCCGCATACCCTTTTGGAATTAAAAAATTCCTCGCATAACCATCGGCAACCTCTTTAACATCGCCAATCCCTCCTAAATTTTCAACATCTTTTATAAGTATTACTTTCATAGCTTTAATTAAATAGTAAATTATTTACTTGTTTACTTGTTTTATCTTACACTATAATTTTAAATAAATCAAATTTTATTTTAAAATATTAATAATTCCATCGCCTTCTCCAACTGCGGATCCCGATCATTTTCATAGTCCTCAAAACTCATTTCAACCTCAAAATCAGGTTCAACTCCATTGTTGTTAATAACAGTTCTGTTCGGAGTCAACCATTCAGCGACCGTGATTTTGATGGACGATCCATCTTTCAAATATTTTACTTCCTGCACCGAACCCTTTCCGAATGTTTTCTTCCCGACTAATTTCACGCCCATATTATCCCGCAGCGCTCCCGCTAAAATCTCAGACGCGCTCGCGCTTCCTTCATTTATTAAAACCACAATTGAAACATCAAAAAATCTTTTATCTCCAGTTGCCTTATGAATAGTTTCTCCATCACTATGGTCTTCAATAAACACCACCTCTCCGCGATCCAAAAACCTGCCAGAAACTTCTTTCACGGTATGGACATACCCGCCCGCGTTATTTCTTAAATCAATAATTATCCCGCGCGGATCAATCGCTAAAATCTCGCCTATTTTATCATCCAATTCAAAAGTGGTATCTTCCTTGAACTGGCTTATTTTTAGGTAAGCAATATTATTTTCTTTAATTTCCCATTCTATCGTTTTTATTATTATAGTGTCTCTTACAATTTCAATGTCTTTTAATTCATCAAGTCCCTCGCGAGCTATGGTCAATAAAACTTTAGTTCCTTTTTCTCCTCTGATAAGATTTACCGCCTTGTCTATACTCATTCCAAAAATTTCTTCTCCATCCACTTTTAATATTTTATCGCCAGACAAAATTCCCGCATTTTCCGCGGGACTATCTTCTAGCGGCGCGATAACCGTTAACAGTTTATCTCTAAACCCTATCTCCGCGCCAATTCCGCTAAAACTCCCTTTCATATCTTCGTCAAATACTTCGCTCTCTTCTGGATCCAAAAAGACCGTATAAGGATCTCTCAAGGAATAAACCATCCCCTCTATAGCGCCATAGACCATTTCTTGATAATCCAACGGCTCAAGATTATATTTATCTTCTACAATTCTCCACGCATCCCAAAAAATATCAAAGTCTGCTTTTTTCTCAATTTCATTTTTACTCCCGATATTCAAATTTACTAATCCAGTTATCTTTTTTTTGCTATCAGAAGAGTTTATAAAACCATTCACGACAAAACCCGCACTGAAACTTACAAAAATAAGCAGGGATATAAATATTTTTTGAGATAATTTGTTCATAAGTTATTACTATAATTTATTCCACTTTCCTATAAACCCCTGTCAGATGAGTTTTAAACGGAGAGCCGAAATTAATTTTGTCGCAAAATTTGTTTAGAAATATTTTACCAATTAAAATATATTTATTAAACGCAAAATAACCGAGAGTTCCCACCGCTTTTAAATCCACTTTTTGAAAACCATTATTTCGCATTACTTGATCAATTTTTGAAATTGAATTAATTCTATATTTAGTAGGATAAGTGTCATCCTCATCAGTGCCAAACATTTTCTTTCTGAGCAATTTTTTAAGAAATGTCGGGCAGATTTTGCTAAATAACATTACTGGCGAATAAACATTTGTCGTCATAAAAATAAAATGTCCATCTTTTTTACATAACTTGCTAATCGCCCGAATATCTCTTTCGGGATTATCCATATGCTCAAGAACCCATTGAGCAATGACGACATCAAAAGAATTTGCTATCTTAGAAATATCATAAATGTCTTTGATGGCGCAACATATTTTTTGATCCATTAATTTATTTTCCGACAAAGCGTCTTTGTCGGGATCAACACCGACTCTTTTCCTGGCAATTTTGTAATACTCCTCGCCAAAAGCGTTTCGCCCGCAGCCAACATCCAAAATGTTTGAGTCAGGTTTTATGTATTTTTTTAAATACTCTTTAAAAAAGCAACCAACATCTTTAAAATCAGGCTGAAATTTATTAACGGTTTTGTGATAATAATCGTTCATTTGTTTTTACTTAAATATCTCTCTGCAAACTTTTTGAATTCTATCAAAATTATCGCCTTCTGGTAAAAGAATATACGAACCCTTGTCATCTCTTGAAGCGTAGAGCAGTCCTTCTTCGCTTGTATCAAAAACTTTTCTTTTGATATTTGGAGTGTTCACTTTTTTAAATGCAATGGCTATTTCCTGGATTTCCCAAAGTTCAGCGTCTGTTTTTACATGATTGCCGAGAGAATCCAAGATTGATATTATTTTCAACGGATTAGACAAGACTCCCAAACCGAACGCTTTATCTTTGATCGCGATCAGCATTTGTTGCTGTCGCTTAGCTCTGTCAAAATCATTAGTGCTGAATCTCGCTCTCACAAAAAGCAACGCTGTTTCTCCGTCTATCACTTGCCTTCCTGCTGGCAATTCAATCACTCCTTCCGCAAATTGATTTCTTTCCGCAAATGGCTGATCTAAAGTTATTGTTACTCCGCCTAAAATATCAATTATTTCTTTGAACGCTTTAAAGTCAACACTCGCCGCATAATGAATATCTAAACCTGTCACATCTGAAACAACTGTCTCACTATATTCTAATCCCTTTTTCCAATCTTCATCCACTACTCCCAAAACATAGGTTTCGTTGATTTTGTGTTTATGATTTTGATGAGGCACTTTAACATAAAGATCTCTCGGGATTGAAATCAAAGCAATATTTCCTGTCTGCGGCTCAAAACTAAGAACCATCATTGTATCCGCCAAGAGACCTCCGTTTGGATCGCCGACACCTCTTATTCCTAAAACCAAAACATTTAATCTATCTAGTTTGTTTTTTTTCAACTTTTCTATTGTGGATTCTTCTTCGTTCTCTACTGGAAATATTTGAAAAAAACTGCCGCTGAAAGGAAGCATTTTTATAAAACCCTTTATTAAAGAATGTTTTTCGCCCGTCATTTTATCAAAATTGGAATTCGCTTTGAACGCCATATATCCGCCAGGAATAACAACGAACATAGCAAGAGCGCAAAAAACAACCGCTGTCTTTCTGAATAATTTCTTCCTATTTTTTTTATGTTTGACTTTGAAACTTTTAAATTGAGAAGATTTATCGCTATAGTCATCCTGTCCCGCAATCTCCTTTATATCAAATTGCTTTTTGTCCATAAAATTATTAGGTTGATTTTAATTTAATTTCTTATGTCTTATTTTTACATTTTTTTGAGATTATGTAAAGGAGAGAATTGTCATTGCGAGGAATGGAGTTGAGCGATAGCGAAACGGAATGACGAAGCAACCCCGTAACTATGTCCAGTGAATTTAATTACGGGATTGCTTCGTCGCCTTCTCTTCGCTTCGCTCATTCGGGCTTCTCGCAATGACAGTTCAACGAATACAAAACCCCCGTCATTACCACAACCATCATCAAAACTTTATCATTAAAAATTACGACATCAAAAAGTCCATAGGCGCAAATCCAGACAAAGTATACAAAAAATGATCCTGCGAATATTTTTAAATATCCAGTTTTTAGTTTGAAAAATAAATTGTAAGAAGTTTTCAAAATTTCTATTAAAATAAATAAAAAGATTGCTAATCCGATAATTCCTATTTCGGATAAGATATCAAGATAAATATTATGGGCCGAAGCGCCTTTTTTGGAGTTGGCTATGCTTTCGTCTAGAATTAAAGGGAAGTTTCCAAAACCAACACCGAGAAATAAATTATCTTTTACGGACATTAAAGTTTCGTTCCAAATTTGAAAGCGTCCCATATTTGATGTTTCCGAAAAATCAGAAATTGAAATCGCCCGTTCAAATATATTTAGCTCTTCTTTCTCCTCATCACTTAATTGCGTATTACTCTGATAAAGCTGAACTTCTTGATTTATTCTTAAAATAAGACTTGAAACGGGCATCAAAATAAAAAATAACAGGAGAGAAGAAATCAATAGTTTTGAAAGATAATCATCAGAATAATTATTAGAATTTTTTAGGAGCTTAATTTGATTTATTAAATTTTTTATTTTTGTTTTTTCTATTAATAATTTAAAACAGGGACAAGAAAAGAAACGAGCTCGTAAATTCAATTTACAAAAATGATTTTTAAATTCTCTATTTTGCGAATTAACAAACAAATAAATTCCCGCCAATAACGCAAAGATTGATCCTACCCATATTCCCCGTGATCCAGAAAAAAAGATCGCTAAAAGAAAAATTATTAAAGCAAAGATATGGAGTTCAGGTTTTAACCTGTAAATAAATTTAGGTCTATTACACTCTAAAGAGTGAGCTCCAGATTTTAAATATATCAAAGCTAAAAGTGCGGGAATTGAAATTACAATCAGCATCGCAAATGAATGCGAGTCAGGCATTGTAGAAAACATCCGCAAAGTAGCAGGTAGAATTTCGTAATAAGAAAACCAGGTATTGCTGTAGCTCAATAAATGACTTAAATTCTGACCATAAAAAGCGACGATTATATTCTGTGCCCAGAAATGCCAAAATTTAAAAAGAGGAATGAAAAAGGTTAGAATAAATTGAAGATAGCCGATAGAAACTAATAAGCCCGTTGAGTAAAAAATAAATTTGATTATTTCCCTAAAATCATTTTTAGTTTTTATCGTAAGAATTACGACTGGGAAAAGCAAAAGAATATTTGATAAAAATAACATTTTCTTCACGCCTACTCCAATGTCTTGAGCTGAGATTAGAGAAAGTGTAGCGATGATGAAAAATAAAATCGTTAAAAAAAGCAATCTATTCATTCTGTCATTCTGAACTTGTTTCAGAATCTTTTGTATATTACTATTATTCCCACCTATTTTCTTTATACTTTGTTTTATGAGTTGAAAATAAGATAAATCTTTATTGCCAGTAGATTCTGAAACAAGTTCAGAATGACAAACTTTTATAATCAACGCGAAAATCAAAAACCTCCAAATGCTCATTGAATCGGAAAGCACATTTGCAGGCAAAGCAACAAAAAGCGGAATAGAAATAATAAACAATTTCAAGGCGTCTAATTTATTTAACTTTACAAAACTTGCTATCAGCAACAACAAAACCAAATAAGAAAACTCCTGCGGTATAACTCTCATCGCCATTGCAAAAACAAGGATGAATTCGGAGAGAAAGATTGTTTTGAGAGGGGTTAAGGGGAGGAATATTGACATAAGTTTATTTTTGCTATAATATTTGGGTAAGGACTTAATAAAAAAGCTGGAGGGAAAGAATTGAATAATGGAATAAAAGAATTTTTGCCACTAGTGGTTATTGCCATAACCACATTTGTTACTGCTATAATAGTAGTGACTCATAACTTGTTAGCAGTGTTATATCTAGAGTTTTTGTTATTTTGGTACTTCAAGAATGGCGCAAACATAAGCACAAACATAACAGTGGGCAGTTTGGATTTAATAATTGTAATGGCTGCAATTATAACAATGCTGTTGTCTCAAGAAATATTAGCGCTTATCCTTTTGATCACAGCTCTTATATTAATGACAATGAAATTGTTAATAATAATCGTTATAGGAACCATAGGTTCCTATTTTTTTATACAATAAATCCAGCAATCCTCAAAATCCAATCCATAGCCTCTTTCTGACGGCCGTCCAAAAGAGGCTATGGTTTGACAATAGTAAAAGTTATAAAATTTTCGGGCTGAAGCCCTTGCTCCAAAATAATATTCAATATTTAATATTCAATATTTTCTCCAATGTTTTATCCGCACACTTCTCCCAACTAAACCTCCCCACATTTTTATTTCCCAACTCAACTAATCTATTCTTATAATTTTCATCAGAAATGATTTCATTTAAACTATTATAAATTTCCTCAACACCATTATTTCTAACAAATTCAACCGAATCCCCTCCTACCTCAATCAAAGAACTATTATAACTTGTAATCACTGGTTTGCCAAAAAATTGCGCTTCAATGATAGGTAGGCCGAAACCTTCGTAGTCAGATAAATAAATTGATATATTACAAGAACTATAAAACAACAACAACTCTTCCTCCTCTACAAAATCCAAATGAATTATCGCCTTTCTGCCGAGATTATTATTGGCAGTTTTTATTTTGTTATTTATATCCACAAACGGATGCGTGTGATTTTTACCGATGATTAAAAGCTGATAATCTTTATACTTATTAGCAATTTTTTCAAACGCTTCAATAATTTCTGGAACATGGCGGCGACTAAACATTGATCCGACACATAAAATAAATTTACTATTTAAATCAAGTTTTACATATTCCAGAAGCTGAGCGTCCCGTTGGACGCTCAGCTTCTTATCACCACCTACGATGTTACTATCAACCCCCAAATGCGTCACCGTAATTTTATCAGGATTAATTTTATAACATTTCACAATTTCGCTTTTGCTATAATTTGAAACCGTAAAAATTAAATCAGTAGTTTTTGCTGAAAATTTAGATAATAATTTTAAAATAATTTTGCTTTTAAAATCAAACCATTCAGGATGAGCCTCGTAAGAAATATCATGCAAAACAATAGCAGATTTTATCGAACAATAAATCGGCTTTAAATAAAACGGTGAGAAGAAAAAATTGGCTTTATCTTTTTTTAAATTATACGGCAACAAAAAATGCTGGAAGAAAAAATTGCTGGAAAATTTAAAAGAATTTTTCAATAGCTTTAATTCAAAATTATCGCTCTTCAATAAATCATCATTTGGAATTTCATCTTTAAAATAAAGAATGAATTTATGTTGTTTATTATTTTTCCAATATCTAAGCAAACCAGATAAATATCTATTAATTCCAGTTTTATGTTCCTCTAAACTCCTCGCGTCAATTGCAATAATCATAATCAGGAATTAAGAATTAGCTAAATACTATTTTAAAAACCTTCAGTCAAACAAAAACCTCTAATAATTTTAACTCATTAGAGATTCTTGCAAAAAACATTATTCAAATTTATCTCACAGCGTCTTTTAGACTTTTGCCAGCTTTAAATTTTGGCACATTCATTGCAGGAATTTGAATTTTTTGTTCTGGATGCTGAGGATTAACTCCCGTTCTCGCCGCTCTTTTATTTACACTGAAAGTTCCAAATCCAGTGAAAGCGACTTTTCCGTCTTCTACTAAAGTTTTAGTAATTGTCTCTAAAACAGCGTTTATAGTCGCCTCTGTATCCTTTTTAGAAAAATCTGTTTTAGCCACTACAGCGTCTACAATTTCATCTTTTGTCATTATCCCACCCCCTTTCTTTTTTAATATTAAATGTTATATTATCACCTCCTCAATTATACACAAATCCCTAAAACAAGGCAAGTTTTATTTTAGACCAAATTTTTTTCATTTATTCGTTCTATTTTTTTCGCTTTTCCTTCATTATCTATTTTAAGAACAACCGCGTTAATCAAAACATTATTATCATCGCTTAACTCATATTTAAAAGGAGCTTGCGTCAACATCTGCTCTATCACAATATCTTTTTTACAGCCAAGAATTGAATCCGCAGGACCAACCATTCCGATGTCTGAAATGTAAGCGGTCCCGCCATTTGATATTTCCTGATCAGCAGTTTGAATATGAGTATGCGTTCCTAAAACAGCAGAGACTTTTGAATTTAAGTAAAAATAAAGCGCTCTCTTCTCGCTCGTTGCCTCACAATGAAAATCCACAATGACTGCGTCAAAATTATTTTTATTATCTTCCAAAATTTTATCAACCGCTCTAAACGGACAATCTGGATATTTCTGAAAAAAGACCCGCCCAATTAAATTTATAATAAGAACCTTATTTTTATTAACTTCAACTATTTTAAAGCCTTTTTCAAGACCATCTAACATTGGCAGATTTGCGGGACACAGAAAATTGTATTTCTTACTTTCTATTACTTCCACCGCCTGCTTTTTATTATCCCAAATATGATCCCCACAAGTCAAAACATCAACTCCATATTTTATAACTTCCTCAACTGTTTTTCCAGTCACTCCTTTCCCATGCGCCAAATTATCAGCGTTAGCGATAACTAAGTCAATTTTATACTTTTCTTTATAACTTGGCAAGATTTTTTTAATAGCGTGCCTCGCTGGCTTGCCAACTAAATCGCCGAAAAATAAGATGTTCATAACGAAATGTTATAAGTTATGAGTTATGAGTTACCGCGCATACTCCACCGCTCTCGTCTCTCGTATCACATGCACTTTAATCTCCCCTGGATAATTCAAAGAATCTTCAATCTGATCCGCTATTTTTCGGGATAACTTCAAAGCGCCTAAATCATCTATCTTTTCAGGAGTTACTAAGACTCTTATTTCTCGTCCCGCTTGAATAGCGTATGATTTTTCAACTTCTTCAAATTCATTAGCAATATCTTCCAATTCTTTCAATCGCTTTAGATAATTTTCCAGAGTATCCTTTCTTGCGCCAGGACGCGAAGCGGAAATCGCGTCCGCCACTTTGATTATAATCGCCTCTGTTGACTCATAAGGATAATCTTCGTGATGGGACTGCATCGCTATTATTATCTCGTCTGACATTCCGAATTTCTTCAAGATATTTCTGCCAATTTCAACATGGGTTCCCTGAATTTCGTGATCAACCGCTTTTCCGATATCATGCAGCAACCCCGCTTTTTTCGCAATCGTAACATCAGCTCCAACCTCGGAAGCAATAGACGCTGATAAATGCGCAACTTCAAGCGAATGGATTAAGACATTCTGACCATAACTCGTTCTGAATTTTAAACGCCCCAAAAGATGGACCAACTTCGGGCTAAATCCAACAATCCCAACATTAGAAATAGCTAGTTGTCCAGACCCCTTAACTCTTTCAACTATTTCTTTTTTCACTTCCTCAACAACCTCTTCTATTCTCGCTGGATGAATTCTTCCGTCTGCCATCAGTTTTTCAAGGGACAATTTCGCAACCTGTCTTCTGATTGGATCAAATCCAGAAATCGTAATCGTTTGCGGCGTATCGTCTATGATAATTTCAACCCCCGTTAAACTTTCCAAAGATTTTATATTCCTTCCCTCTCGCCCAATAATTCTTCCTTTCATTTCATCGCTCGCCAAGCTGACTGTTGAGGTTGTTATTTCAGATGTATGCGCACCAGAATATTTTTGAATAGACTGCACAATTATTTCATTCGCTTTTTTCTTCAACTCATCAGCGCCTTCTTCTTTTAATTGCTCCATCTTTTTTACCAATTCTTCTTTATTGTCTTCCTCGGCTTTGTTAATTATAATTTCTTTCGCCTCTTCTTTATTTATTTCAGCAATTTTTTCAAGCTTTTCAATTTGCTCTTCTTTAATCCGATCCACATCTTCCTTAATTTTCATAATCTGGCTTCCCTTATTTTGTAAGACAGTTTTTTGCTTTTCAATCTCTTCTGTTTTCTTATCAAGAGCTTCTTCTTTTTTATCCAATCTCTGTTCGCTTCTTATTATTTGTCTGCTTTTTTCCGCTTCTTCTTGCTTGGCGTCGTCCAGTGTTTTTACCGCGCTATTTTTCGCTTTCAAAAGTATTTCCGCCGCTTCGTCTTTCGCGTCCGTAAATATTCTTTTCACTTTTGCTTCCGCTGATTCCACCTGTTTTTGCGCCAAAAATTGTCTGCCAAAATACCCAATAGTAGCGCCCGCGCTAAAAGCAATCAAGACTGGGATCATAATTTCTATTAATTCCATTTTTATTTTCTCCTAAATTTGATCAGCCAATATGCCGATGACTAAATTCAAGAATTCTTTTTATTCTGTCAAAATCAACAAGACCTTTCTTTACAGAAAGATTTAATAATTTAATATTTATAGATATTGATTTATCAGTAAAAAATACCATAGAATTCAATAAATTTAGATTCTTCGCAAAATCTTTGCCAATCAAAAATTAACTAATAAAATTAAATATACTTACACAAGCTTATTCAATAAAATTATCTTAGCAGGTATGTTTATAATTGTCAAAAAAATTAAAATAAATTGCTAGTTACTCATGCCTCAACGCCTCAATTGAATTCAGTCTTGCCGCCTTTTTCGCAGGCCACCAGCCAAAGACAATTCCAAATCCAGCAGCGACAACAAATGAAATAATTATCGCTTCAAATGAAATAACGAATGGCCAGTCAAAATCATAAGCTCTGACAGCAAGCGTTACGACGAGAGAAATAAAAATTCCAAAGACAATTCCAAGCAATCCGCCAAAAACAGAAATCAAAACTGCTTCTGTGACAAATTGATTTAAAATGTCTTTTTGTTTCGCGCCCAACGCTTTTCGCAAACCGATTTCTCTGGTTCGCTCAGCGACAATAACGAGCATAATATTCATAATTCCCACCCCGCCGACAATTAAAGAAATTGCCGCTAATAATCCCAATAATAACGAAATTACTCCAGTGACAGTGTTCACAATCTCAACTATCTGATCCATTGACATTACCTCAAAATCGTCTTTGCTGGGATCACTGATATTGTGCCGCTCGCGCAACAATTGCGAGATCTCCGCTTTTGCCTGCGCGAAATGTTGATCGTCTTCCATTACCATTGCAAATTCAACCAAGTGATCCACTCCCGTAATCAACTTCTGCGCGGTTTTCAAAGGAAGATAAACCATACTATCCCAGTCCATCGTCATTACCACTCCTCTTTCCTGCATCACACCGATTACTTTGAAATTAATTTGCTTAATTTTTATCTGTTTGCCAATTGGATTTTCTTCGCCAAAAAATTTATCCGCAACCGCGCTGCCAATCACTACAACTTTTGCCATTCCCCTTTCTTCTTCGTTTGTGAAATACCGCCCCTGCGCCACTTTCAATTGCCCGTCAACATCAGGATAGTAAGCATCGCTGGCAATAAACATCACTTGCTTTTCTTTCTCCTGATAAGTTGCCCACTCCATCCCCGCCGCATAACCAGAAACCGCTTTGATATAAGGAAATCTCTTTTCATCCCGCACCGCTTCCACATCGCCGTATTTCAGAGTAGTAATCACTGTTCCTTCCACCATTGATTGCATTGACGCGCCATAATCGCTCCCTGGCACTTTGACTTGCACCGACATCATATTCTCCCCAAAAACATTTATCTGGTCTACAATCAAAACCCGCAACCCCTGCCCCACCGAAACAATCACAATCACCGCCGCCACGCCAATAACAATCCCCAGCATTGAAAGAGCCGTTCTGGTTTTATTCGCTTTGAGACCAGTGAGAGCGAGATTTAAAGTTTTGGAAAAAAGTATTGACATAAAAGTGAATTTATGATAAAAAGACTTTAGAATCTAGGAGGGAGGAATTAGTTTTGATAAAAGAAACAAAAGAGAATATAAAAGGAAAAGAAGAGAATATAAAATTATTGAACGAGCTTTTAGAACAAGCAAAAAAAATTGATGAGATTGCTTCAGAAAGACTAAACAATGCACTCGAGATGATACCTATGATTCTAAAACGATCAGAAGAAGTTGGGTTCGGGGGGATCTGCCTTAAACAATTTGAGCAGGAAGAACTTGATCCGTTTTTAACTGATTTTGCAATCGGCTTGTCCGAAGCGACCACGAGAATTCGAGAAATCATCGGTACTAAGGCATATCTCAGCATTAGAAGAGATGTGCTTGATTATATGTTGGAGAAGGTGCACTGGGGAGAATGCATAAAAAACTTCAAACAACTTGATTTTCTGTTTGAAAGTTGGCCTGATATATCTACCAGACCACCAAATGGGTATCACTATGAGGTCCCTATCATAATAATAGCGGGTCTAAAAATGTTTAGCCTTATAAAACACCAAGGCTGAAAAGAGAATAGTGATAAGACAGAAGAGTTTTTGACGGCACTCTTATAAAACAAAAGCTGTCTTTTTTTTATTTCCCTCCATTTTTGAAAAGATACGGTGGTAAACTAATTCTTCAATTTCTAATTTCTAATTTCTATTAAATTTTCAATAACAAAATTTTCAAATATTTTTAAAACAGATTTAGGAATTGAGGGATTATAAATTTAATGAAAATTAGAAATTGAAAATTGAAGAATTAAATTCCGCTATTGACAACACTTCTTGATATGCTATTTTATAGTTAGAATAAATCCTCAGGGTAAGTTAGTGGTTAGGGCATTCTCTGTGAATATCTCAATGATCCATTAATGACTCCCAAAAGGTTTCTATAAAAATTCGCTATTTTAGCGGGTTTTTTATTTGGATTGCTACAGGTTAAAACCTGAACTCCATTATCAATCACTCATGCCTCAACGCCTCAATCGCGTTCAACTTCGCTGCTTTATTCGCGGGATAAATTCCGAAAACTAAACCGATTATAACAGCAATAATAAAAGAAACAACTATTGAAAAAGAACTGATTACCAAATCCCAATCATAGCCAAAATAGCCTGCGATACCAGCAATCATTGCGGCGAAAATTGATCCGCCGATAATGCCAATTAAACCGCCGATGAAAGTGATAATCATTGATTCGGTTAAAAACTGTGTTAGAATATCTCCCCTTTTCGCGCCGAGCGCTTTTCGCAAACCAATTTCTCTTGTCCGCTCTGTGACGGAAACGAGCATAATATTCATAATTCCAATCCCGCCGACAATTAGAGAAATCGCCGCAATTGCGCCGAGAAATAAATTCAAGGCGTCTGTCACCGTGCCAATCATATCCAACGCTTGATCCATACTGCGGACCGTGAAATCAATCTTTTTTGAATCTTTAATATTATGTCTTTGCTGCAAAAGTTTCCTGATTTCGCTATTGACAAGAGGCATATTTTTTTCATCGTCAACTTTAGCTCTGATTAATCCAACATGGTCAACTCCCAGCATTACTTTTTGCGCCGTCTTCACGGGAATAAAAACTTCTTTATCACGGCTTGCTACTAATGACGCGCCTTTCTTTTTCATTACGCCGACAACCAAAAAACTTGTCTTGTCTATTTTTATTCTTTTATTCAAAGGATTGTCTTCGCCAAATAAATCATCTTTAACTTCTGAGCCAAGCACGACTATTCTCGCCGTGCTTTCGTCTTCTTCGGGCAAGATAAATCTGCCGAGACTTACTTTGTTATCTTCCACATCAACATATTGCGAAGTAACGCCGAGAAAAGTCGTATTTTTTATTTTGTCGCCAAAAGAGATATTCGCGTTGCCAGTTGAATAAGGAGTTATCGCCGTAATATGAGGAATCTCGCTAATCGCTTTTGCGTCATCATAAGTTAAAGTTGTAATCACCATTCCCATCATTGCCGCCGGCGGCGCGTCTTCTTCGCTCCCGCCAGGCATAACGCCAATTAGGTTAGTTCCAAACGAAGAAATTTCATTAAAAATTAGACTTTGCGCTCCCGCCCCGACAGACATAATTGCGATTACAGATCCCACACCAATGATCATTCCCAGCATCGTCAAAAAAGACCGTGCTTTGTTGGCGGCCAAGTTTGTGAGGGAAGATTTTATGGTTCTGATAAAATTCACAAGAAAATTTCTAATTTCTAATTTCTAATAAATTTTCAATAAATTAAGTTTCAAATAATCAATCTAAGCAAGTCATTAGAAATTTGAGCATTAGAAATTTAATGAAAATTAGAAATTAGAAATTAGAAATTACTTTTTAAATTCTCCATCTCTCGCCATTCTCTGCTTATCAACAATTTTATCTTCTATTACCATTCCATCTTTAATATACACTATCCTCTTCGCGCATTCAGCGGTATATTCTTCGTGAGTGACCATCATAATCGTTCGTCCTTCTTTATTTAGATCTTGCAAAATTTCCATAATTTCCTCGCCAGAATGACTGTCTAAATTTCCAGTCGGCTCATCAGCTAAAACTAAGCGGGGATTATTTACTAAAGCGCGCACAATCGCTACTCTTTGCTGCTCGCCTCCAGAGAGTTGATTAGGACGATGATCTAAACGATGTCCCAATCCAACTCTTTTTAATAATTTTATAGCATTGTCTTCCGCTTCTTTCAAATTGCAATTACGCAAATAAGTCGTCGGCAACATCACATTGTCTAAAACAGATGTTCGCTGAAGTAAATTATACGATTGAAAAATAAAACCAACTTTCTCGCTTCTAAATTCCGCTAATTTATCATCATCTAATTTCAAAGTATCTTGTCCTTCAAAATAATACTCCCCATTCGTCGGCGCGTCCAAAAATCCCAGAACATACATCAAGGTTGACTTCCCCGATCCTGAAACCCCCATAATCGCCACAAATTCTCCATTATTTATTTCAAACGAAACTCCTTTCAAAACACTGGTTACCACTTCGCCAGTTTGATAGTCTTTGGTAATATTTTTTAAGCTGATGAGAGAGTTTGACATAAATTAAATTTTAGATTAAGACGCAGTTGATCATTTGAGGATATCACTATGTTTATATGTTTAAATGCTTGCATGTTTATAAATATTCTATCATTTTTTCACTTTCCTGTAAATTAAAAATATCGCTAAAAATACTCCTAAACTATCTATCAAAATATCTCCCAAATCTCCCTCTCTGCCGAAAATAAAGAGCTGATGATATTCATCGGTTAAAGCGTAAGTTATTGAAAAAAGCGCGGAGTATGAAATTGCTCTTTTGTAGTTTAAGTTTTTAGAAACAGCGCGAAAAAATAGAAAAGTTAAAATAGCGTATTCCGTGATATGCGCGATTTTTCGAAATATAAAATCCCATTGATTTGGCAGATCGGATTTTAAGCTTGGGATAGATGAGAGATAATAAATAATGGCGCACCAGAGAAAGATGGGAAGATAGAGGGTGATGAGATTTTTTATTTTTGAGTTAGACATAGGTATTACCATCCATAAATAAATTGATACAAAATTCCTAAAATAAATACAAACACCATCAAAACAGAAATAATTTTAGGAATTTCTATCTCATAAGCAGGTTCTAGATCCCCAGCTTTTTTTGCTTTGTAAAATATGATAATAATTAAAATTCCGATAAATCCGCCAGCGATACTCCCAGCAAAACTGATGACAGCGATAAAATCTCGGAGACCTAAAATAAAAATTATTACTGGGATAAAACAAGCCAGCGCCCAGGATTTGTTTTTGCTTAAATGGTAATCATACCAAAATATTTCTTTGAGATTAATACCGATCATTAAATAAGAAGTTGCTACAGCAAAAACGCCGAAGATTAGACCGAGAGTTATAATTCCGTTTCCCATAAATTGGCTCAAGCCAGAAAATGTTTCTGGGGTTGTAGCAGACCCGCTTACACCAACTACGATTGCCATAAATAAAGCGTAAATAATGATTGTCGCAATACCGCCTATAATAATAGCGCTTTTGATTTTTTCCTGTTTCTTTTTCATAATATGTTCAAGCTCTGGAATTGCGGAAAGGGCGCTCAAGGAAAAAAGAATCACGCCAAAAGGGAGAAAAAATTGAGATAGATTATAACTCATTAAATTATTTGAATCAATAAAGGGAATTCCTTTTAAACAAATTCCGAAGATTATCGCTAGTAAAAAAACGACCATTAGAAATTCCATTATATTCACAAACTTCAATTTGACATAAATTCCCGCAGAAATAAAAGCGAACATTATTAATCCATAAATAAATTCACTGCCGCCAAAATAACTGGAAAATAAGGCGTTCAAAAATATTCCGCCGATAATTATATAAGCCAAAGTATTAGCGTATAAAGCAAAAAGAGTAATCAGTGTCGCCGCTCTCTTTCCGTTTTTACCAAGATATTTTCCGCAATATCCCGCTAGCCGTCCTTTGTTGGATGTTCTTAAAGTCACTTCTCCATACATTAATCCTATTAAAATCATCATCGCGCCTAGAATTATCAGCAAAATTAAAGCGGGAACAAATCCCGATTTTGCGACGACATAAGGCAACCCAAAAACACCCGCGCCCACTGCGGTGCCGATGAGAATTGAGACAGCGTAGATGTAATTTTTATTTGGCATAAATTATTTTTTTACTCAGCAACAAAAACCCTCTTCATCACATCCCCCTGTTCAATACTTCTCACTACTTCCATTCCTTCAACAACTTTTCCAAAAACGGTATGCTTGCCGTCAAGATGCGGCTGGGCGCTTTCCGTAACAATAAAAAACTGGCTGCCGTTTGTGTTTGGTCCAGAGTTTGCCATTGCTAGAACTCCAATTTCCATTTTGTGCGAATTCAAATTATAATCATATTGATAGCCTTGCTCTTCATATTTTTGGATTGTAAGTTCGTCCAGTCCTAAACTTATCGGGTTCATTTCATCTTCAAAGGAATAGCCAGGTCCGCCTGTGCCGTCATCAGATGGATCATCATCTTTGCTTAACGGATCGCCTCCCTGAATCATAAAGTCAGAAATCACTCTGTGGAATTTTATCTCATCATAAAAATTTTCACTTGCTAGCTTCACAAAATTTTCCACCGTCTTCGGCGCATCACTTGTAAATAGCTCTAATTTTATATCACCTTTATTTGTTTCAATCATTACAAATGCGTTGGCTCCATAGTCCCGCAGGGCTGTGGAGCCGTTTTGCAAGTCATTATCTATATCATCTTCTAACGGCTCTTCATCCTGTACAAAATCATCCTGTACACCAGCAACGCCTACATTATTTTTACTTTCATCAACAACATCATTGACGCTATCAATATTATTACTTTCAATATTTTTATTTTTATTCATCGCAATATTTAGTTGATAAACCGCAAAAATAAGCAACGCCAAAAAAACAATTCTAATTATCGTTTTTTTATTGCTTTCTTTTTTATTAATTACTTCTATTTTTCTCTCCTCTCTTCTTTGTAGTTTTAATAATTTTTTTCTTCCCATAGTTTGTTAAAGTTAATAATTAAGAACTTTATGTAAATAATTTTTTTGTAACATAAAAAGATTCTATTTGTTTTTTTACCATTAGTGATTCTATTTGAAAAGGCACTATACAACCGCATTTTGAACAATCTGCTTTATCTCCAATAACACAAGGCAATTTCCTATTACCCATCGGATCAAGACAAACAGCTGCTTTCTTTACAACACAATTTGAGGTGATTTTTTTAGAACTATCGGATTTCATTAGTTTCAGAATAGATTTGCTATTCAAAATGAAATTGCCATAAATTTTTTTTAATTTAATAAGTTTTTCAATTATCATATCTCTTTCTTGCCAATTTAACCATAAATTATCGTCTATACCCCTAATGGGAGTATAGAAATCAAAATTAATACCTCTTATTTTCGTTTTTTTCCATTCTTTTAGCAGATCTTCTATACAGTAATAATTCTTTTTATTTAAAACGCAAGCAATATTTACATGAATATCATCTCTATTTGCATGTTCCTTTACTTTGTCATAAATTTTCAATCCCCTAACTTCTTCATAGTATTCCTTAGTCCCATCTACTGACACATTAAAAACACAGCTTTTCCACCTTGGTAATTCAAGAGACCCATTGGTAACAACCATATTAAAAGGAAAAAGTTTCATTCCTTCTTTTACAACATTTTTTCTAAGAAGAGGTTCGCCGCCGACCCATGAAGCATGAATAATAGAAGGATATTTTTTTTTAATTTCTTTTACTTTTTTGAGAAGATCTTCCTCGCTTAATTCATTTTTGTGATTTTGCTGAAAAAAATAACAATGTTTGCATCTCAAATTACATTTGTTCGTAACATCCACAGAAAGCGCCATCGGAAATTTTGTTCCGAATAAAACGCTTTTTAAAAAGTAATGTCCTAACTTAATAGATTTGTTCATATTTTTCAATAAGACTTAAGTTAGTTAATTAAAAAACTTCATACTTTCATACCATAGGGTATTAAAGTATGAATCAATCAAAACCTATTTCTCCTCCATCTCTCTCCTCTTTCTCTTCTCCTCTTTCATCTCCTTAATCATCATAGAAATAGCTTTAATCGGCAGCCAGAGTGGCATAAAGATATTTAAGAAAATTTCCACAATTCCTTCTCCTTCTTTTTTTAAACGCATATAACTAAATTGTTAAATTGTTAAATATTTCTGTCATTGCGAGGAATGGAGTGAAGCGATAGCGAAACGGAATGACGAAGCAATCCCGTAATTAAATTCATTGAGTATAGTTACGGGATTGCTTCGTCGCCATTTCATTCGCTACGCTCATTCAGGCTCCTCGCAATGACAATTTGCATATTTATTTATATATCCCCTTCCTCAATCCTAAACACATCCCCCTTCTTAATTTCCCCTTTCAAAAACTTTGTCGCGATCATGTTTTCAATCTTTTCCTGAATTGTTCTTTGTAAAAATCTCGCGCCATATTCAGGACTATATCCTAAATCGGCTAATTTTTCAAGCGCTTTATCAGAAATACTTATTTGAATCTTTTGCGCCTCATCTAACCTTTTGGATAAA
>DAOWDU010000036.1 GCA_030638825.1 bacterium
TATTTAAAAATAAAAATACTATTACATTTTTTAAATAAAATAAGAGCAAGAAAAATAGCAGAATGTTTCACAAACAGGGGAGATGATTGGGAATATTGTTTTACAGAGATCTCAAAAAAATAATTATTGTTTAGGATGTGAACTTATCCTATTTTTTTTCTTCTTTCAAACTCAAACTCTTAAATTCTTTTTTCAACTCTTTTGCTTTCTCAATTTCTTTCTTATCTTCATAAGACAAACCCGACAAAACATTTTTTAATTTCACGGAATCAATGGAAATTACTTCGTTCCATTTATGAAGCGGTTCTAAGACATTTTTCACTTTAAGAAGATCATAACTAAATCTTTGCTGGGCGGTTCTGGTGATATAAATTCCGTCTCCGAAAACTCGTTCTATTTTTTCAGCATCGCAATATTCGTTAATCATTTTCTGCAATTCAGCGACTCGCTGTTTGTTTTTTTTATCTTCAGATTTTAGTTCGTAATATTCTTTTAAAACCGCTTTAATGTTTATATCTTCTTTCTCCTCCTTCTTAAATTTATGCTGGAACATCGGACATTCTTTTTGATAGCCGCACCAGCCGCACAAAGCGTTTGGTGTCGGAACGAAATTTCCTTTTCGGATTTCTGCGACAATGTCCAAAATGATTTCCTTTGTTTGTCTAATCTGCTCTGGCGTTCGGAAGCTGGAAAGTTTGATCCCGTGTTTTAGATAATACAAACTCAATTTAATCGGCTGATCAAGTTTTGGCCAACGATTTTTAACTGCCATACTATAAATGGACAGCTGAAAGTCGTTATCAATATCCTGCTGAGAGGGAAGTTTCTTGCCCGTTTTATAATCAATAATTTCAAACGAGCCGTCTGCCAATTTGTCAATCCGATCTATAATGCCCGAAAGAGTTGTATCTTCTATATCCAGATTAAATCTCGTTTCCAAATCAATAACATTAAAATTCTTCGGATTATTTTTCTCATAATAATCTTGCAAAATCCTGACGCCGTTTGCCAAAAAAGCCGCTTCTTCCTGCTTATCTTCAAAAATTTCACTGTTCCATAAATTATTATAATACTCCAAAACATCTTCAATCGTCGGTGGAATTGGCTGTGGGTTATGCAGGAATTTTAAGACACTATGAATAATCGTCCCAAAAACCGCTTCCTTTGATTTGGGAGTTTTTATTTTATCAATGTTTTGAAATTTGTATTTCAAACTGCAAGTCTGGAAAGTATTAAGAGCGGAATATGAAGTTCGCATGGTTTTAGGATTTAGTATCTTTAGTTTTATGGTAGCTTATTTTTTTGGATGTGTAAATGTTTTAAAGAATAAAAAATTGAATATTAAATATTGGATATTATACTGAAACATTCTAAACATCAAATAACATAAAAATTTAAGAAAACCATAGCCTCTTTCTCACGGCCGTGAGAAAGAGGCTATGGTTATATATGATAAGTTTTTTTAAAAAAATAAAAAAAGCGGAGTAATCCGTTTTTTTGTAAAATAAGGCTGTTTTAAAAAGTAAGGGGTGAGGGATACAACAAATCCACAATGGGATATGTTATATCCACTCGTTTGAGGAGATCAGGTG
Organism: bacterium; assembly: GCA_030638825.1. Taxonomy (GTDB): domain Bacteria; phylum Patescibacteriota; class Minisyncoccia; order JAHIHE01; family JAGLIN01; genus JAGLIN01. Next base: position 1,593 of record DAOWDU010000036.1, read on the forward strand.
ACTTGCAGTGGGCTACTATTACCATTGTTAAGGGCAAGTAGCGCTTCGCTATCCACTGATCTTTCAAGTGCGTCAAATATATGTGTCATCATACACATAATTTGATTTACTTCTTTACGCAACTTGTTCTCAAGTCTTTCTATATTATTTTTTTCCATGTTTAATCTCCTCGTAGCGTCAAACTTTTAAGACGCTTTCATCATTCTAAATCAAAAATAAATTTCGTCAACCCCTCGCTACTATTTTTTTGCCTTTATTTTTTTAGAGGTGTATAATAAGAAAGTAAAAACAGTCTAGCAAAATTATATTTTGTTTGACTCTAATAAATTAAGATAAAAAAATGAAAACAAAAAAGAAGAATACCGCTTCAAAAAATAAGAAGCAAATAAAAATAGCAGTGGCGGGAGTGGGCAACTGTGTTTCAATGCTAGCGCAAGGTATTGAGTATTATAAAAAGAACAAGACGGATGTTGGTTTGATGCATTCTGATCTCGGAGGATATAAAGTTTCTGACATTAAAATCGTAGCGGCTTTTGATGTGAATGAAGATAAGGTGGGAAAAGATTTTGCGGAAGCAATTTTTGAACCAAAAACTATCAATACTGTAAAAATTGCCAATGTTCCAAAATCTGGAGTTAAAGTAATGAAAGCGCCAGTTCTTGATGGGATAGGAGAATTTTTGGGAACTAAAGTAAGAGTTTCCAATAAAAAAGATGTTGATGTCGTAGCTGCTCTTAAAAAAAGCGGCGCGGAAATTTTGATAAATTATATTCCAGTGGGCAGTTATAAGGCGACAAGATTTTACGCGGATGCGGCTCTTGAAGCTGGTTGCGCTTTTGTTAATTTCATTCCAGAATTTATCGCCTCTGATAAAGCTTGGGTAAAAAAGTTTGAGGAAGCGAAATTGCCTCTCATTGGCGATGACAATAAAGGTCAACTCGGAGCTTCTATTTTAAGCAGAGTTCTCGCTAATCTTTTCAAAGAAAGAGGAGGAAAAGTAGAAAGAATGTATCAACTTAATTTCGGAGGAAATACAGACTTCTTAAATTTACTGGAACATTCTCGTTTGAAATTTAAAAAAATAAGCAAAACGGAAACAGTGCAAAGTCAATTAGCGAAAAGATTAGAGGATGAAAATATCCATATCGGTCCGAGCGATTATGTGCCTTGGTTGAAAAGCAGAAAAATTGCCAATGTCCGTATTGAAGGAAAAACATTTGGCGATGTTCCTATTTTGATAGATTTAAAACTTGATGTAGAAGATAAATCAGTAGCTAGCGGAGTAGCAGTTGACGCAATCAGATGCGCGAAAATAGCTCTTGATCGTGGCATCGGTGGAGTCCTTGAATCCGCCAGCGCCTATTTTATGAAATTCCCTGCTAAGCAATATCCTGATTGGAGAGCGAGGCAGATGTTGGAGGAATTTATTGAAGGGGAGAGGGAGAGATAAAAATTCAGATATTTTAAAACAGTATGGTAATATATATTATCATACTGTTTTTTTAATAATACTTTTTCATAAAAATTGGTTTAGCTATTTTCTTAGATGTGATATAATATAAAACATGGAGGAGATAAAAAGTTTTTTTAAAAATAAAAACAAAAAGAATAAAAAATGCAAACTTAGCAAAGTTTGTGGTACAGAATTATGAACAGAAAAACGATTGCCTGAGGTGATAAAGTGAAGAAGTTAAGCAAAATAAATGGCAGAACAAAGAAAGTGTTGACTGTGGCGGTAGTTATCCTGTTAATTGCAACAACGATAATTACGGTTTCAGCGCTAAGTCCAGATGAAGCTGCTGGAAAAGTGTGTAAAGCAGGTTTTGAAAGCCAAGGATATGTATGTCCATGGTCGCCGCCATGGTGGTGGCCTTTCTCGGATTGTACATGGTACGGTCTGACTTGCGCGCGGACGGCTGGTTGAATCTTTAATGGAGAAGGGTTGCATTTTTTCTCTTCTCCCAATTTTTTGTAGGTTTTTTAATTTGTAAAATCATTAACTAATTATTAATCTAAAAATATGCCACTATTTATAATCGCTGTCCTTGCAATTTTCGTTGTATTCTTTTTTTTGATTAGCGCTTTGATTCTCTTTGAATTGTCAAAACTATTTAAGATTAAAAACGCTACTTATAAAAATTCAGTGATAATCTTATTGTCTTACGGCGTTGCTAGTTTTTTAATTAGCGGTTTTTTTGCTGGTCTTAAAATGGAGACAGTAATTAATTCTAGTTTTTTGCTTGTTCTTATTATTGAATTAATAACATTTTTTGTTTTTTATTATTTTTTTAAGAAATATTACAGAAGCAGTTTAAAAAAGTTTTTAGGAATATATATTAGTTTTTCAATAATCTCTACTATTTCAATGCTGATAATAATTGTGCCTCTTCGCGCATATATAACGGAACCTTTTATGGTCAGCGGAGAATCTATGAATCCAACATATAACAACGGCGATTATTTGCTGATTGATAAATTATCAAATAAATTTGATCGTAGTGATATTATTATTGCTCGCAATCCAAAAGAGCGTAATCAGTTTATTATTAAAAGAATTATCGGTTTGCCAAATGAAAAAGTAGAAATAAGAAATGGTGATGTTTTTATTAATGGTAAAATTTTAAATGAAGAATATATTATTAACAAAACAGATGATGATATTATGACAACTCTTGACGACAATCAATATTTTGTTCTTAGTGATAATAGAAGTGAGAATCTAGATTTAAGATTTCTTGGTCCTGTTTCTGAAGATGATATTGAGGGTGAAGTTTTTTACAAGACATCTATTCTTGCTAAATAAGGTTTTTGAGTAGAAAATAAAAAGTTTCTTTAAGGTTTAGAAAAGAGTAAATAAAACAGTATGGTAATATGTATTGCCATACTGTTTTTATTTAAATCAAATTTTTCAAACCATCCCATCCTCCTTCATAAACCTCAAAACTTCCAGCACCGAATATGACGCTCTCGTAATTCCCATGCTTCTCATATCCGTATCAGTCCCAACGAGATAAAGATTTTTAATCGGAGATTTTGGGGAAGGGAATTTCACGCCCGTTGTGATGGATGCTTTTTCAGGAATAGTAAATTGGGTGTGTTCAAAGTCAATATTTTTTTTAATATTTGGCAGAGCGGTAAAAATGGAATGTTTTAGTTTGCTAAGCTGTTTTTCAAAACTATCTTCTTTTAAAACAGTTGTAAATCCAATAAGCTGTTTATTTTTAGGGGCTAAATCAGAATCAAAATTTGAGACGGGGATTGCCCAGTAGGGAGTGTTTGTGTCAAAATGGACTTCTGATCCTGAGTAAAATAGCTCTGGTATTTTATTTTTTAAGCCCAGCCAGAGAGTAACGCTTTTTGTTTGTTTGATTTTTTTGAGATTAGCTTTGTATTTCGCGCTGAATTTATCTGTGAGTTTTGGAAGGTCTTTCACAAATCCTGAATAAACAATAGCATTTCCATAATAAGTTTCCTTGTCAGTTTGGACGCCAGTTATTTTATTGCGCTTAATAATAAATTTGAGCGCTTTTTCATTTTTATTGAATGATATTCTATTTTTTGGAATAGAATTTAAAACGGAAGAAGTTATGTTTTGAATTCCTCCGAGCGGATATCCTTGCGAGCTGTAATTATGTTTGGCAAATTTAATGATTTTTTGAAGATGCTTTTTCACACTTCTGTCATTTTGATTGGTCTCATCAACAAAACCAGATCCACCCAGCATTCTCCAGGCGGGAGTTTCTTTCATGGACTTGCCGCTCAGAAAATAGCAAATCGCATCTGTAAATTTAATTGATTTTGCTGAGAAGTTATAATTTTTAATATAATCATAAACGCTTTTTTCAAGGATATTTTTATGCAGGGAAGAATTTGCGACAGCGTCAATCATCGTTCCTGCCATTAGAATACGATCTCTTTTTGAAAGGATACTAAAAAAAGATAATTGCATCAAAGTCAACGGTATTTCTTGCAATTCATTTTGCCAGCGCGCGTAATACGATCCGATTGGCGCGAATTTTGGCAGAACGGAAAAATAGTTGTCCATTAAAATTTTCAAAGGTCCGCTTGTAATGCTTGTAATCGCGTGCGGTCCTGTGTCTATATGATACCCATCTATTTCATAAGTGCGGCAGTTTCCGCCAAGGTAATCGCTTTTTTCAATCACTAAAACATTCTTTTTTTCCTTACACAAAACAAGTGCTGTTAAAAGCCCGCTGATCCCAGCGCCAATTATGATGATGTCGTATTTTTTAGGCATAGGTTTTTTAGTTAGAAAGTTTGTAAAGTTATTGTATTGCGGGAACTGGTTTTTTTAACCAGTTCCTAACATTTCAAAGATGCAATAATATTATTTGCTTAGGAAACATTAGGAACTGTTTACAAAACAGTTCCCGCACCAGTGTTTGTGTGCTATTTTAAAATAGGACACTGAGAAACACAGACTAAAGGCACAGACGAACACAGATAGAATAATCTATAATACACTATCTGGATCTACGTCAATGATCCAGTTTTTTTTGACTAAATTTAATAATGAATTTCTTAATTCAATATCTTCGCAAACAGATTTGATAATTATGTGCCAGCGGTATTTGTTGAATTCCTTATAATTAGAAGCAGGGAAAGGTTTGATGATTTCAAATTTGTTTTTTAATTTCTGATCATTTTTTATTTTACTATCCAAAACGCGAAACATTCTTTCTGCTTCGTTTTGGCAATTTTGAGAATTGAAATCTTTGTAGATCAATTTAATTAATTGAGAAAAAGGCGGATAGCCGATGCCGTTTTTTAAAATCGCTTTTCTGTTTTCAATTTCGTCTGTGTAAAATTTATGGTTCGACAGGCTCACCATGACAGATTTAAACAATTCATTGTCTGGCTTATGCGTTTGAATTATAACTTGATGATTTTCATTAGCTTTATTAGCAACAGACATTAAAAACTGAAATGACTTTTCGCGGGAATTGAATTCTGGCTGGTTGAAAATTATTTCGGGAAATAAAACTGCCGTCAAAGCGAGATTTTCTAAATTCCAATTTTTCAAAACCATCTGCGTGCCGATTAGAATATCAATCTTTTTATTTATAAAATCTTTATATATTTTAAGCTGCTTTGATTTATTTTTAATAATATCACTATCCAAACGAACTATCTTTATATTTTTATTCTCAAATAATTTTTTAATTTCTCCCTCAATTTTTTCTGAGCCATAGCCAAACGAACTAACGTTTTGCCCTTGGCACTTTGGACATTTCTTAATCAATTCTATCTTCTCTTGGCATTTTTGACAATACAAATAATTTCCATAAGAAACCAATGTCGTCTCGCAATTTTTGCATTGCGCTATCCAATGACAATCACGGCATTGGGTAATTGTATTATTTCCCAATCGTGGAATAAAAATTATCGCTTGCTTTCTTCTGTAAATATTTTCTAATAAACTATCCTGCAAATCTTCAGACAAAACAGAATAATTTTTTTTCTGCCGTTCAGCATTTATGTCTATGATTTTAAAATTGTCATTGCGAGGAATGGAACGGAGCGATAGCGTAGTGGAATGACGAAGCAATCCCGTAACTACGCGCGAGGAATTTAATTGCGGGATTGCTTCAGTCGTTGCGACTCCTTCGCAATGACATTTATCTTTCACTCCATAATAACTTCCCACACTCGGCGCTGGCGAAGACAAAATAATTTTAGCTTTCCAAATCTTTGCTAATTTCTCTGCGATTTTTATGCCGTGGTATCTCGGATTCATATCCCATTGTTTATAACTTGAACTATGTTCATCATCAGTAATAATTAACTTTAAATTTTTAAAAGACGCAAAAATCGCTTGTCTTGTGCCAATAATAATTTCTGCGGAGCCATTTTTTATTTTCTGCCATTCGTTAAAATATTGGTTTTTAGTTAACTCACTTGTTAAAATCGCGACTTTATCTTCTCCAAATTTATCCTTATAAAAACCAGCAAAATTATAAACATCAAAATATTCTGGGAATAAAATTAATGCTTGAGACTTACCGTTGTCATCCTGAGCTTGTCGAAGGATATCGCTATATAAATAATGTCTGTCTGCTTGCAGGTTATGAATGAGAAGAATTTTATTCCCTGTAGCGGACAGGCATGCCTGTCTGCTACAGGGGCAAGCGCGCAATTCTATCTTTTTCCTCGCTTTATTTTTCGTAATAGTCGGAACGATGGTTTTAATAACTAAACTCAAAGGAGTATAATAATATTCAGAAATATATTCAGCTAATTTAATCTGTTCCTTAGATAAACTGACAGAATCGTCTAATAAATTTTCAATAGGATTTAATTTATAGCCAGTTTTTTTAAGAACTTCTTTTTTCAAGTCATAAACAACGCCAACAATTTTCTTATTTCTAAAAAAAACTTCAACCAACGATCCAGTTTTTATTTTCTTCTCAAATTTACTCGGCGTCACATAACTAAAAACCTGTGTCACGTCTCGTGGTAATTTTGTGGCAGGAATAATTTTTGCGACTAATTTTTTATCATTCATAATTCTATTATATATCTTTAATTAAAAAGTTCCAAATAATTGACTTTTTCTATTTTTGCTATATGATTAAAAAGTAAATTGTGAGATACTTAGAATTGAAAATTGATTGAAAATTAGAAATTAAAAATTGAAAATTTAACCCACGGGGCGTGGCGTAACGGCTAACGCACTTGGTTTGGGACCAAGGGACTCCGGGTTCGAATCCCGGCGCCCCGACACACAAGAAAAAGCAACCTCGCAAGGGGCTGTTTTTGTTTTACCACAGCCCAAAGCGGGCGGTTTGAAGGTTCGTTTTTTTTCTTGTTGTTATTTTCTCAAGCTCCGCTGATTGATTTTTTAGGTGGGGAGTGGTAAAATAGAAACAGAATTTATAAAATCGTTATTGTAAATATAAAACAATGAGCAAATTATTGGAAGACAGCGAAAAAGCCAAAGATTTTATAAAAAAGAATAAGCGTTTATTGTTTGAAAAATTTGCCAGCACTAAAATTTATCAACCGAACGAAAATCCTATTTCATTATTTATGGCTGGTTCGCCGGGAGCGGGAAAGACGGAATATTCAAAAGCGTTAATTAAAATGGCGGAAAGTTCCACGAATCCTATAGTCAGAATTGACGCTGATGAAATAAGAGAAATGATACCGCAATATAATGGCGCTAATTCTGATGTAGTGCAAAACGCCGCGTCTATAGGCGTGCATAAATTGTATAATTATGTTTTGAAAAACAAATTAAATGCGATGATTGACGGCACTTTTGCTAAGTTTGAAATTGTTCATAGGAATATTGAAAGATCGCTTAGCAGAAATAGATCTGTTGGAATATATTATATTTATCAAGATCCATTGATTGCGTGGGAATTTACAAAAAAGCGGGAAAAATTAGAAGGTAGAAAAGTACCAAAAAAAGCGTTTGTTGAGGCATTTTTTAATGCTAAAGAAAATGTTATAAAAATCAAATCTATTTTTAAAGATGAAGTAAAAGTTTATTTAGTGATTAAAAATTATAGTAATAATATTGAGAAATTTTATCCAAAAGTTGCGCGCGTTGACAAATATCTTAAAGATAATTACAATGAAAAAAGATTATATGATTTATTAAAAGATGAAATATGAAGATAAAGAACAATAAGAAAAATTTATTTGATCTACCGGAAAAAGAACAGGAAAGAATAATGAGAGGCGCGATTAGCAAGGCAAATAAGGATCAACGGGAATTATCAGATAGATATGACAAGAAATTCGGCAAAACAAAAACGGATAGTGATTGTCAGTTTTGTGATTGTAAATAAGAATAACAATTTATTAACCTAACCTTCGGGCTTTTTGTTTGGAGTATGGTTTAAATCCATAAACACAAAAGCGGTCTTCTGATCGGTACTGTGTTTATGGTCTTTGCCTGAAAGGGCATTGGGTGATCTGAAAGGGTCGCCACCGACGGGGGACCTTTTTTGTTGATGATGTTTTGGTACTTGTGGTATAATGGAGGTGTAATTATTAAAAAGTGTAAAAAACATGGAAAATTTTAATCCAAATAAATTAGATCAAAACGATAAAGACTGGATAGAAGAAGTGAGTGATGATTGGCAAAAATATTTAGACAGATGGCTCTTAGATTATAAAAATGGAATTTTAGAAAAACAAGATATCATTAATGTTATTGAAAAAATTATTAAATATAAATTAAAATAAAAATATGGAAAACAGTAAAAATGATTTTGATTCATTTTTAAGTTATTTAAAGGAAGCCTGTGAAAGCGTAGATGATAGCTATATTGAATTCAATATAGCTGGTTCTGATTGGAAATATAGAGAGCGTGTATATTGTTATGAACTTTATCATCAACTTCGTTGTGTTTTGGGAGAAAGTTTTCCCTATAAGTTAAATGGAGAAGTTGACAAAGCTGGTCATGCTATTGTTCTTGGTAAAAAGAAACCTGATTTTATTGTGCATGTTCCAGGTGAGATGGATAAAAATTTGGTAGTCGTTGAAGTAAAATTGGCAACAGCAATAAAAGATGAGTTTAAAAAATTAAGAGAAGATTTAGAAAAACTTAAAAGATTTCTCAATGAAGCAAATTACAAAAATGCTATCATGTTAATATATGGCAATATTGAAAAAGATTTATTACGAAAAATTAAAGACGAGTTTAAAAATATAAAAATAGAAAAGGAGGAGCAGATGTTATTAATTTTGCATCAAAAATGTGGAGAAGAACCAATCATAATATTTAATAAATAAAACAGGAGAAAATCTTAATTATTTAAATATGCCGTTATGAATAATGATATTGTAAAATTATGTGAAGATGCATGCAAAAGTGAAATAAAATTTAGCTATGATAAGCTAAATGGAATTTTGGAAGAATGTGATTCAACTAACAAGCTTTTAGAAAGATTAGATGAAGAAAAAGAAGCAACAGAAAAAGAAGAATCATATGCTGGTGCAGAAGAATATGATGAATATGGGAATGAAGTTAATGAATATGGCGAAACATTAGATTCCGAAAAAGCGATAGAAAGAGAACAGGGTAGAACAAATAATCTTGAAAATGATTATTATGCGAATTTGCCAAGTGATGAAAAAATGTTACTGTCAGACATTTCTAAAAACGAGAGTTTTTATGAAGATATAAATAAATCTTTTCCTGAAAGTAAAGAATTTATAAATAACATTTCTAAATATGGTATAAAGGAAGAGGAATTGGGATATCTTGTTGGTAAAATAAAAGGTTTTGAGTCAGCATTAAATTTGTTAAGCAATTTTAAAGATGATGAATATGATGAAGAATTAGAGGAATATAAGGGTTTTATTAAAGATATTACTCCGCTAATGGAAAAGCTTGAAGGTAAAGATGAAATTGTACACGCTATTTTAGATGATAAAATTACAGTAGAGTTAGCGAAGAATCTCTTGGACAATAAACAATTTCAAAATACAGAGAATGAAGCTATCAATGAGGAAGATCAAATATCGGAAGATTGTCAAAGTGTGACAATGTATGAAGACGGCATAGAAATTGGTGAATATTCTGGTAAAGTGTTGGATTCGGACGATGCGATTGAAGAGGAACGAGAATTGGAAAAAGAACACAGGATTGAAATGGAAGAATTAGAAGAACAGGATGATATAGAAAATGAGCTTGATGAAAATTTAGAATATAAAAATACAATAAATGCGGACGATGAAGAAATATCTAACAGTGAAACATTTCCAACTGAACAATCATACAAGCAAATATACGATGCTTATATAAATTCAAATACATGGACGGAGAAAAAAGCAGAAATAGAAAATACATACAAATTAAATGATTGGAATATTGAATGCGTCAGATGTGGATCTAAATATAATCTACAAGTGCATCATAATTATTATATTGGTAATAAATATTTTGGATATGAAAATATAAGTGATACGGATTATCTATGTGCAAAATGTCATAGAGAGTGGCATGAGATTCAAAAATCTTCTAGTTTGTCACAAAACAGATCACTAGAAGAATATTATCATTTTATTATTGCTGATGAAACAAGAGTTAATCAAATCAATCATCTTTTAATTAAAAAGATTAAAATAGATGCTCTTGAAATTGAAAGTTATTTTTTACGAACGGATGTTATAGAATATAACAAAATATCAGCTAGATTAAATTGGATATTTTTAATATCAGTTATATTATTATTTGTATACGGAATAGGTATTATTGTTATGATTATTGCTTCTTTTATTAAAAATGAAAAACCAGAAAATTTTGACTTATATAAACAAAAAAGAGATTCTTTAGAGTCAAAAAAGCGTTATTTAGAATTAAGAAAGTACCATAATATAATTAAAGAAGATGTGTAAAATCAAAACAATAAACTAACCAACTAATCCCAACCCTATGAAACTACCAAAATATTTCTTCAAAAGATTATCGATTATAATACTTGTCCTAACAGTAATTACTTTTTGGACAGAACAGTATTATTTAAATTTTACAGACGATATTTGGTATGATGACAATGAATCATCTTGCAATGTCTCAAACATAAAACTTCAAGGTGGTTTAATAACATACATCTCCAACGAAGGTAAAAACGAATACGGCGATCTTCTTTGGGACGAAACCGCTTCGGAAGATATTGTTAGGGCTATTGAAAAAGCCGAGGATGATGATGACATTAAAGTCATTGTTTTGGAAATAAATTCACTCGGCGGATATCCCGTAGCCGCGGAAGAAGTAGCTAACGCATTAAAAAGAGCGAAAAAGCCAACAGTTGCTTTGATCAGGGAATATGGACTTTCCGCCGCTTATTGGTCTGCCACTGGCGCTGATATAATCTTTGCTTCCCAAAATTCTGATGTTGGCAGTATTGGAATAACAATGTCTTATCTTGACTATGCCAAAGAAAATGAAAAAGATGGACTGACATATAATCAATTAAGCGCTGGAAAATTCAAAGACACTGGAAATTATGACAAACCATTAACTCCCGAAGAAAAAGAATTGCTGATGCGAGATGTTAATATTCTCCACGAAAATTTTATCAAAGCAGTTTCTGATAATCGCAAGATGGATATTGAAAAAATAAGAGAACTTGCCGATGGATCAGACATGCTTGGTCAAATGGCTTTAGAAAATAATTTGATTGACCAAATTGGTGGGAGATATGAAGTGGAAAAATATTTAATAGAAAAGATTAGCGAGGATATTGAAATATGTCAGTAGCTTATAGAAATTTGAGTCATCTAAAAAACCTGCCCAATCAAAGCAGGTTTTTAGTTGGACTGATAATTAAATAAATGATACAATAACATTGACATCGGAAAGGAAATAGATTAGATTAATAAGTCCTAATAATAAACAAATTTATGTCTTTATCTAAACAAATAAAAGATCGTTTAATCAAAATTCTTTGGAACGGAAAAAGCGTCCCTAATGAACTTTTTGAATTGTCCCAATATTTTAGAAACTATGGACCGATTGAATTTGAATTTAAACAAGAAGACGGCAAAGTTATTGCTATTAGCAAAAACTTCAATCACGGCTCAATTGTAACATCAGGAAAAGACACAGAAGAACTTGAAGAAAATATTAAAGATGCTATTTTGACTTCTTTTGATGTTCCGTCATCCTATACGAAAGAAGCTGGAATTCATAAACTTGATAAAGAAAAATCGTCCGTCTTCGCTTAGCGAATTGCCAAGTAAAATAAATAGGAAGAAATTTATTAAAGCTTTAGAGCATCTTGGTTTTGAGATAAGCGTAAAAGGCGGAAAAGGAAGTCATTATAAAGCGACTTGTATCAGAACCCAAAAATCAATAACGATACAATCAAATTTAAGTAAAAATGTTTTGTATTATTTATTGAAAGAAATAGAAAAAATAAATGGGACAACATGGGATGATATTAAAAAAGAATTGTAAATCAACAAAATAATTTGTCGTAGGGATAGACCTATGTGTCTATCCCTAATATGCGACAAAATAAAATTTATCCCATTTTCAAGACAGACACACAGGTCTGCCCCTACGACGATTAAAATAACCGAGATTTGCAAATCTTGGTTATTTTGTTATGATAACATTATGAATAAACAAATCAAAAACGCGCCTCTTGCTGATCGGATGCGTCCTGAGAAGTTGGAAGATTTTTTGGGTCAGGATGAAATAATTGGCGCAGGAAAATTATTAAGACAAGCTGTCCTAAGCGATAAATTGCCTTCAATGATTTTTTGTTAACTTGAAATGTTGCTGGTTTGGTGGTAATATAAAAATGGAAATAAAATAATATCTTAATTTATATCATTATGAATAATATTCCTGTTCCAGAAAAAAATAAAAAAATGGCTCAATTAATTGCGATGGTTCATGTGCCGTCAAATAATATTTTTCAGAATACTGTTTATTTGGATAAAATTGGAATAAAGACTTATTCTGTTGAAGAATTAAAAATTTTGAATAAAGTCAGAAAGATGTTACTCCAGCTTTTTGAGGAAGTTTTAGAGGAAAATAAATTATCATTTTTAGAGCAATGTCGCAGTTCAATTTTCATTTTTAAAAAAGAAGAAACTAGAGAAATAGAAAAGATGATGGAGGAATTGCCAATTGTGCAGTATTTAGTTGAAAGGGCTATAAGTGAAGTTGATATTTATGTAAAAAACGGGATTAGCGCAATAGAAGTTGAAAATATCGCTGCTCCGTATTTTATTGGAGATAAAACTCCGTTTGAGGATTTATTGATTTTAACCATTGTTTGCAGGGCTATTAGAAAAAAATATCCTAATCTCGTGATAGGACTGCATGTGTTATCCAGTAATGATATTGAAGCATTGCCGATTGCTATTATTTTTAATGTGTATTTTGTAAGATCTGAATCATCAATTTTTTCAGGGTTTAGACCAGAAGGTCAAACTGTAAATAATGCCAATTTGGCGAAGTTTTATTATTTAAGAAATTATTTGCAAGCTTGTCTAGGAGTAGAAGATTCAAAAGACAGAAGGTATCCGCAAATTTGGTCAGATCTTCAGAAGAAGCACACAGTTTTTAATCAAGAATTAGCTGATCTTAAAGTTTGGCTCAAGAATATTTTATTTATGAAGCTTGAAGGAGTAATTTTAACTGGCTCAGAGACAGGAAAAAATATTGCCAAGAAAGATCTTTTGATGGCTCGGGAAGAAATTGATAATTTAAAAAAGCAAACCCGAGAATATTTTGGAGAGTCGGTGGAAGTGCCGTTGATTACTGGTTCAGGATTGGATATGAATCTCTATAAGCAATATGCTGATTTTATAATAACAGGCACTCAACTCAAAAAGAATAAATATTGGGAGAATGAAGTTGATGAGAAAAATGTTAAAGCGTTGGTTGAGAAGTTTAATTAAGATTTAATTTATGCCATCTCTATCTCAACTCAAAAAAGAATTAAAAAAATTAGCCGATCCAAAGCAGGCGGAAGTTTTGCAGAGGTTTTTTAAAACGGGGAAAGGGGAGTATGGCGAGGGCGATATTTTTTTGGGTATTAAAGTTCCCGTTCAAAGAGAGGTCGCTGATAAATTTCAAGAGCTATCTTTAAAAGATATAGAAAAATTATTAGACAGTAGAATTCATGAGCATCGGATGATGGCTTTGTTTGTTTTGATTAAGCAGTATAAAAAAGCTGATGAAAATACAAAGAAAAAGATTTTTGATTTCTATTTAAAAAATGCCAAAAACATAAATAACTGGGATTTGGTTGATCTTTCCGCGCCGAAAATAGTAGGGGATTATTTGTTAGATAAGCCAAGAAGTGCTCTTTATAAATTAGCGAAATCTGAAAATTTATGGGAAAAAAGAATTGCGATTATTTCTACCTGGATTATTATTAGAAATAATGAGTTTGACGATACTTTAAAAATCGCCAAAATTTTGTTAAACGATAAACATGATTTAATTCACAAGGCAGTCGGCTGGATGTTGCGGGAAGTGGGGAAAAGGGATCAGGAATTAGAAGAGGAGTTTTTGCAAAAACATTATTTAAAAATGCCAAGAGTGATGTTGCGATATGCGATTGAAAAATTTAAAGAGAAGAAAAAAGAAGTTTTTATTTAAGAAAAAATATTTAGTTTGACAGTAATAAAAAATAGTTTTAAAATTTAGGTAGAAGCTTAAAAAGGAATAATTTTTATCAATTAAAACAAAAATTATGAAGGACAATACACAAAAGGAAATCTCTAACTTAGATGAAAATGTCAAAGGGGCTCTCTGTTATGTTTTAGGATTTGTCAGCGGAATTTTCTTTATGCTAACTGAGAAGGAAAATAAATTCGTGCGATTTCACGCAATGCAGTCAATAGTGGTCTTTTTAGGTTTAACACTCCTGATGATGATTCCTTTTCTTGGCTGGATGCTTTCTGTTTTTATCGCGCCATTATCTTTGCTTCTCTGGTTGTTTTTAATGTATAAAGCGTATCAAGGGGAAAAATTTAAGTTGCCTGTTGTTGGCGATTTAGCGGAAAAACATAGCGAGAAATTTGGGAAGTAAATATTGCAAATAAAAAACAGGATAAATAAATTTATTCTGTTTTTTAAAAATATTTTATTTCTCGTTTTTTGCCATTGTCTTAATACACTTGGCGCAGATTTTAATTTTCTCGCCGTCAACAGTTTTTTTCTGAACATTAATAAATTGTTTTCTTTTTGTCGCAACATTGGAATGACTGCGAGACTGGCTCGCCCTTGTTCCGCGGCCGCAAACTTGACATGTTCTGCTCATAAAGATAGAATTAGATAGTTATGTATGATAATATAATAAACTAATAAATTAATTTTGGCAAGTATGTTTGAAACATTTCAAATCTTTTCTTTTGTTGTTTTAATTTTTTCTATTGTCATTCATGAATTTTCTCATGGCTGGATGGCGTATTATCTTGGTGATTCAACCGCTAAAAATTTAGGGCGGTTAACTCTTAATCCTGTTCCACACATTGATCCTTTGGGATCGGTTATTCTGCCATTTATGTTATTGCTAACTAACGCTGGATTTATAATTGGCTGGGCAAAACCAGTTCCTTATAATCCCTATAATTTAAGAGATCAAAAAAACGGCGAGATGTTTGTCGCGCTGGCTGGTCCAGCGTCTAATTTATTAATAGCGGTAATTTTTGGAACTGCGATTAGGATTTTATTATTGCAAGGAATGTCGCCTGGAAGCAGTATTATTGGATTTTTTAGCATCATCGTTTTCTACAATATTTTACTGGCTATTTTTAACTTAGTTCCAATTCCTCCTTTGGACGGTTCAAAAGTTCTTTTTCATTTTCTGCCATATTCAATGCATAATGTGAGAGAGGTTTTAGAAAGACATGGATTTTTGTTTTTACTGATTTTTATATTTTTCGGTTTTCAATTGATAATCCCGGTAATGTTATATTTATTCGCTTTGATTACAGGGATTAATATTTTTTAGATTATGTATTTAATCTGTGTTTGTCAGTGCCTTTAGTCAGTGTTTTTCTGTGTCTAATTTATAAATAGCACAGGTTCTAACATTAAATCATTTTCGCTTGACATATCACAAGCCTTCTGCTAATCTTCATTTATCAATAGTAATATAACAATTTAGCAATATAACAATTTAATCAAAATGCCAACTATTCAACAATTAGTTAGAAAATCAAGAAAAAAATCTGTAAAGAAATCAAAGACGCCGGCTCTTGCTCGGAATTTTAATTATCTTAAAAATAAACCGAAGACAGCGAAAAGAGGTAATCCGTTTAAGCGGGGAGTTTGTGTTAAAGTTGGAACAATGACGCCGACAAAACCGAATTCAGCTTTGCGTAAAATTGCGAGAGTAAAGCTAACAAATGGATCTGAAGTAACAGCATATATTCCAGGAATTGGACATACTTTGCAAGAGCACTCTGTCGTTATGATTCGCGGCGGGAGAGTAAAAGATTTGCCAGGCGTTCGTTATCACATTGTCCGCGGAGTTCTTGACGCTGGCGGAGTGGAAGGAAGAAAACAAGAGAGAAGCAAATATGGAACGAAGAGACCGAAGTAAAATAATTTCAAAATCCAAAGCTCAAATTATTCCAAATCAAGTTCAAAATCTAAATATCAAAAATTGTAAATAATTTGATATTTGAACTTTGGGTTTGATTTGGAACAATTTGGATTTTGAAATTTGTAATTTATAAACAGTATCTAATATTACAATACTTTATATTACAAGAATATAAACAATAAACAATAATACATTTTATAAAAAAACTATGGGTCGAAGAAAAAAGAAAATTGACAGAGGAATTAAGCCTGATTTTAAATATAATAACGCGCTGGTTTCCAGATTTGTGAATTATATAATGGAAGAAGGCAAAAAGAGCGTAGCGACGAGAGTTGTCTATAAATCTTTTGACATCATTAAAGAAAAAACAAAACAAGATCCGTTGGAAGTTTTTGATAGCGCGGTTAATAAAGTTAGTCCGATTTTGGAAGTGAAATCAAAAAGAGTCGGCGGCGCAAATTATCAAGTTCCGATAGAAGTTCGCGGCGATAGAAGAATTCAACTGGCGTTTCGCTGGATTATCAGCGCGGCGAAAAGCAAAAAAGGGAAACCAATGGCGGAAAAATTAGCGGAAGAATTAATAGACATAACCAAAAACGCTGGTTCGGCGATGAAGAAAAGAGAAGATGTTCAAAAGATGGCAGAAGCAAATAGGGCGTTTGCGCATTTTGCGAGATAAGTATTGAGAAATTATTTAGTTTTTTAAAACAGGATGATATTTCATAATATCATCCTGTTTTTTTTATTAATTATTTATTAGTGGGTTTTTTCTGCTTGATTTTAAAGCAGTTTTATGATAAGGTAAAAGTAATTAAATAAAAAATAAAGCTAATTTGTTTAAGGTTTTAAAATAAAATATTATGAATTTATCACAACTTATAAAATCCACTGGGAAATATGATTTGACGATTTTTTCCGCGGAGAGTATAGACAGGATTGAAAAAAACGTTTTTGAAAAAAACGGAAAGCATTTTATTAAATGTTTGAAAAGAGAAAAAGATATTCAGGCAAAACCGGAGGAGATTGTGAGGCAGTTAATGTTGGACAAGCTAATCAATGAATATAATTATTCAACAGATTTATTAAGGGTTGAATTTTCTATTTCATTTGGCAGGGAAAAGAAGTTGGCGGATATTATTATTTTAAATAAAAAAGACAAGACAAGCGTTTATTGCGTTTTGGAAATTAAGAAACATAAAGGAAAAGACGGAAAAGATCAGTTGAAAAGCTATACGAACGCGACTGGCGCGCCTTTGGCGATTTGGACAAATGGGGTTGAAATTAATTTTTATGAACGGCTTGATCCGAATTATTTTGAACCGCTTTCTGATATTCCAAAAGCGAATGAAACAATAGATGATGTAAAGAATGAAATTTTTACTTATTTGGAGTTGATGCAGAAAGATAAACTTCAAGAAGAAAGAAAATCTTTGAAAACTTTAATTCAAGAAATGGAGGATGAGGTTTTAGCGAATGCTGGCGTGGATGTTTTTGAGGAAGTTTTTAAACTGATTTTTATAAAACTTTACGATGAAATGGAAAGTTCGGAAGATAGGCAAATGATTGAACGAGACTTTAAAAGAATTAAAAAACAAAGTCCAAAATTAACAGACAAGGAGATTTTAACCAAAATTGACAATAGCGATTTTAGGCAATTAGAGTTTAGAAGCAGGGGCGATGCGTATCATACAAAAGAAGTTATCAATAAACTTTTCCAAAAGTCAAAAGAAAAATGGCCGGGAGTTTTTGAAAAAGGCGAGCCATTGCGAATTACGGATGAAAACCATTTGCAAATCTGCATTGGATTTTTGCAAAATGTAAAACTTTTCAATTCTAATTTGCAAGTGATTGATGAAGCGTTTGAATATTTAGTCAATAAATCATCCAAAGGCGAAAAGGGACAATATTTCACACCAAGAAATGTGATTGATATGTGCGTCTATATGCTTAATCCAAAGCCAAGCGAATTTATGATAGACACGGCTTGCGGGTCTTGCGGGTTCACTGTGCATACGCTTTTTAATGTTTGGGAAAAACTTGTCCATCAAGGCAAAGCGAATTTTAGCAATTTTTCAAATCAGAAATTAACAAAAGAACAGAAAGATTATGTTTTAAAAGTTTTTGGAATTGACTTTGATGAAAAATCGGTAAGGGTTGCGCGAACTTTAAATATGATTGCCGGAGATGGCAGGACAAATGTTTTGCATTTGAATTCGTTGGATTATACAAGGTGGGAAGAAAAATTGAAAGACAGAGAATGGAGCAGAACTTATTTAGAGGGTTTTTACAGATTGCTTGATTTAGCCAAAGACAGAAAAAATCCAAAGGAATTTAATTTTGATATGGTAATGGCAAATCCGCCTTTTGCCGGAGATATTAAAGACAAAAGAATGACGGCTTGCTATGAAGTGGCTTATAAAAAAGATAAGCAGATTGATAATATTTCAAGGGACATTTTGTTTATTGAAAGAAATTTGGATTTTCTAAAACCGGGCGGACGAATGGCGATTGTCTTGCCACAGGGCAGGTTTAATAATACGAGCGATGAAAGGATAAGAGATTTTATAATGGAACGGGCGCGCCTTTTGGCTGTAGTCGGGCTTGACGGCAACACTTTTAAACCGCACACAGGAACAAAAACTTCTGTTTTGTTTGTGCAGAAATGGGACGATAAAATCAATCCGAAAGTTGATGATTATAAAATTTTTATGGCGGTTAGCGAAAATTCAGGCAAGGATAATTCAGGGGATGAGATTTATGAGATTGATAAAAATGGAGAGAGGAAACTTGATGAGCATGGGCATTTGAAACAGAAGCATGATTTGGATAATATTGCTTTTGCTTTTGAGAAATGGGGGAAGGAGAATGGGTTGAGTTTTTGGAGATAAATTTATTAATTTTTTAACTTAAAATAAATATGAGTGAAATTATTTACATATTTACGAATGAAGCAATGCCAGGATATATAAAAATCGGATTTACAAATAATTCGGTTGAGGAACGATTAAGACAATTAGACAGAACTGGCGTGCCTCTGCCTTTTGAAATTTATTATGCGTGCGAAGTTGAAAATGCGCGAGAAGACGAAAAATGGTTACATAATATTTTTTCTGATAAAAGAGTTAGGGATGGACGAGAATTTTTTAGAATGGATCCAGAAAGAGTTGTAATTGCGCTAAAACGAATACAGAAAAAAGACATTACGCCAACATCTTTATCAACGGTCACAGAATCCGAACGGAAAGAAATAGGTGAAAAAAAGAAAATCAGAGCACGCTTTGATTTTAAGACATATGGTATTTCAATTGGATCTGAAATATATTTTTCACGGGACGAATCAACAAAAGCAAAAGTATTGCCAAATAATTCAGTAGAGCTTCACGGAGAAAAAATAAGTATTTCAAAATCTGCAAAAAAATTGCTTGGTTATAAGAAACCAGTTGCTGGTACCTTATACTGGATGTATGAGGATGAAACTTTAGATGAGCGTCGCAGGCGTATGGATAATGAAAAAATAAGTTGAAAGTCATTTTGAAATCTAAAAAATGACAAAAATAAGTTAATTTTTTAGAAATAGATTATGTTTAAACTTTGGAGCGAAAATAATAAACAAGCAAGAGATTTTCTTAGACCAGATTTGGGATTGAGAAATTGGAACGACTTAACTGCGGAAGAAAAAAACAAAATCTGGCATTATTTAGATTGGTATTTTTTTGGTGCTCAAATAAAAGAACACTATGGAATGATGGGTGATGTTGAGAAAGAGTTTTATGAATTTTATGGAGATCATGAAGAAAAAGAATGCAAGAGAAATACTATCAATATGACAATTATATATATAAATGAAAATTCCAAGGCAAAAAGTTTTGCTGGCACATATCTTAAAAATCCAAACTTAAATACGGCTTGTCATGATTTTTATAATATTTTTATAGAACAAGAAGAATTTGTAGTAATAGAATTATTATCTATTTATGCAAAAACATTTTATAAACTTACAAAAAATAGCGGTTATATTTTTAAATCCGAAAAGGAAACTAGAAAAAATTTTTTACAGCGAAAAACAGAAGCAGAGTTTAAGTCTTTTGATGATTTTTCAAAAATAATAAATGATGTGTTTTTACAATTTGGTGTTAAGTATTATTTAACAAGAGATGGTTTTATACCTCGCCAAGATACTAAAATAATAAAAGAAGTTTACGAGCCAGTTTTAAGTTATTTATCGGATAAAAAATGGGAAAAAGTTAATGAAATATTATACGATGCTTTTTCTGATTACAGAAAAAATACACCGCAAGGATATAGTAGCTGTATTACTCATACCGTTTCTACTTTACAAGCTTTCTTGCAAATTTTAGTTAATGGGAAAATTGGTAGCAGTGAGGGTATTAATAATTTTATAAAACAGGCACAGAAAAGAGAATTAATTCCAATGGATAAATTTTCTAGCGAAATTTTTAAAAACATTGAATCAGTTTTAATGAGAGAAAGAGGGAAAACGGGAGATGCTCATCCAAAGAAAGAATACGCTAATGAAAAAAATGCTCGCACAATGTTAAATTTAGTGATGATATTTTTTCAGCATTGTATTCAAAAATAATTAAAAAGATTGAGGAATATAAAAATGGGTGGGATCATGTTAGAAATATAGTAGATCGGAAAAAAGGGGTTGAAGTTGGGAGCGAGGCATATCAGCAAGATGGGATGTCATTTGGGAGAGTTGCGGATTGTTCAATAAACGGAGTTGCGGACACAGGCAAGAAAATTTCAAAAGAACTTTATCAAGAATTAAAAAATGATTATCAGCCGAAGCGGGACGATATTTTATTTACCAAAGACGGAACAATCGGTTTAAGTTATGTTGTCAAAGAAGAATTTGAAGTAATTTTAAGCGGAGCATTTTTGAGATTAAGCTTAAAAGATAAATATCAAACATTTGAAAAAGAATGCTTGTCTCTCATTTTCAATTCTATTATTTCCAAAATGCAAGTTGAAAAATTATCAGGCGGAGCAATAATCGCCCACTTGAAACCATCTGATTTTGAAAAATTCAAAATTCCGCTTATCAATCTAAAAATTCAAAAACAGATTGCGGAGAAAATACGAGAAAGTCATAAACTAAGAAAAGAAAGCAAGGAGCTTTTGGAAGAAGCGAAAAAGAGAGTTGAGAAAGAGATTGAGAAAGAGGGAAAATAAAAAAATCTTAAAACTTAACTTAACTTAAAACTATGACAACTAAAAAACAAAATCTCTATCTCATAATTTCCTTCGCTTTAACTATAGGAATATTAGCTGATTATTTATTTTATCAAAAATCAATCGGGATTTCTTTTTTTGTGTTTAATTTAGTTGTGATTATTTTCTCGCTAATTTTAATTAGAAAATTTGGAATAAAAATAAATAAAATTCAAGTTTTTATTTTGCTCGCTCTCCTTTTATTTTCCGCTGGAGTATTTTTAAGATCAAGTTCGTTTTTAACATTTTTTAATTTCTGGGGAAGCATTTATTTACTGTTTTTCTTTTTCAGTTTATTCCTGAATAAAAATATTCTTGATTTCAGTTTTTTGAAATACATTATTTCTCCGCCATCTTTTTTCTTAAAATCTTTTCGTGGAGCAGGAAGATTTATTGAGAAATGCAAAAACGCAATTCCAGAAAATAAAAAAATTGGTTCTGAAAAATTTAGAAGCGTGCTGAAAGGAGTTGTTATCGCTCTGCCTTTTTTAATTATCTTCTGCTGGCTTTTGTCTTCGGCGGATTTAGTATTTCAGGCGTATCTTGGAAAAATATTTAACTTTGATTTTAATCTTAGTATAATTTCAAGAACGCTGATAATTTTAGTTTTTACTTATATTTTTCTTGGAGTTTTCTCTAAGATTGCGGGAAGTAAAAACGGAGAAGAAATACAAGGTTCAGGACAGAGTCCTGAACCAACATCGATATCAACATCTAATGAATCAGAAGATAAATCTTTAGGTTTTATTGAGTCGTCAACGGTTCTAATTTTGATTGAATTATTATTTTTGTCTTTTATTATTATTCAATTTTTCTATCTTTTCGGCGGGAAAGATTATGTTTGGGGTATTGAGGAATATATTACTTATTCCGAATATGCTAAAAATGGTTTTAATGAATTACTCTGTGTTTCAATTATTTCTTTTCTCTTGCTTTATGGATTAGAAAAGTCAAGTTTTAGAAAAAGCCTAAAAGAGAAAAAAATATTTAAAATCTTGAGCGCTGTTTTAATTGTAGAGATGTCTGTCATTATTTATTCCGCTTGGACAAGAATGGCTGTTTATGTTGAGGGCTACGGTTTGACTTTTTCCAGATTTTTAGTTTTTGTTTTTCTGCTCTGGATTTTTTCTGTGTTCTTAATTTTCCTTTATAAAAAAATATTCCAAGAAAAGAAAGAAGCGGTTTTTCTGTTTTCTATTTTTTGCTTGTCTCTTATATTTTGGACGGGAATAAATATAATAAACCCTGATGTTTTTATCGCTAAAGAAAATATAAAAAGGATAACGCAGGGAAAAAAATTGGATTCTTATTATTTATCCCGCTTATCTGTTGACGCTATTCCCGAAACAGTAAAGATTTTTCAGATGGATAATGTGAGCGAGGAAACAAAAATGGAAATAGCGAGAGATTTATATTATCGCTGCGATTTTCTTTTTAGAAATAGATATAATTATGCCCATGGAAGCTTTTTGGGCGATCCTGTTTCTTTTAAAAGGAAGTTAGAAAGTGCCGAGAAAAATCAAAATAAAAATTGGCAGTCATTTAATCTCTCCAGAAAAAAAGCATTGAAAGCTTTGAATGAAAATTACGAAGAGATTGTGGAATATCAAAGCAAATATTTTAAGAAACAAGCGGAAGAGTGCTGGAAGGAGATAGAAGATTGTAAGGGAGTGTGGGGATGCCACGAAGGAAGATGTAAGATGTATGAAAAAAATGCGGAGATGGATAAATAAATATAGAACTTCTTCGCAGCTGTCATCCTGAGCCTGTCGAAGGATGGGCAAACTCGCTAAATTTATCACCCTTCGACAAGCTCAGGATGACAAATTTAGCTAAGAGTAATAAAGTAAAAATGAAGAAAATAATTTCTAAAAAACTAATTATATTTTTATTGGCGCTAACAGCGCTAATTTTTTCTGGCGTGTTTTATTTTTTCAATTACACAAAAACAGGCGCTTTAATAATTTGGAGTTCAACTTATAACCCCTCTGGCTTACAAAGTTTAAGCGAGGAAGAAAAAGAGTTTTTGGAAAAATTTGTTGTTGCCGCAAGAGAACGAACAAATCACGAAGTTGTTTATGATCCTTCATATTTATCAATTGATTATCCCAACGGCGATGTGCCGGAAAATCAAGGAGTTTGCGCCGATGTGATTATCAGAGCTTATCGGGAGTTAGGAATAGATTTACAAAAAGAAGTGCATCAGGATATGTCTGCCAATTTTGATTTATATCCAAAAATCTGGGGACTAAAAAAACCAGATCCAAACATAGACCACCGCCGAGTGCCAAATCTGATGATCTTTTTCAAACGCTATGGACAAACTTTAGAAATCACGGAAAATCCTGATGATTACCTGCCTGGCGATTTAGTTGTCTGGACTTTTAATAAAGGAAAAACGCATATCGGGATTGTGATAGATGAATTATCATTTGATAAACAAAGACCGTTGATCGTTCACAATGTCGGAGCGGGTCCGAAGATAAATGATGTTTTGATGAGATGGGAAATAATAGGGCATTTTAGATATTTTGGCGGGGAGGTTTGAAAGGGAGTGATTTTTTTGTTTGATTTTTTGAGTAAGAAATGATAAAGTAGGAGGGTAGATTAATAATTAAAAAATAATTCAAAACCATGCAAAACCGTACTCTCTATTTCGGCGACAATTTAGAAATCTTACGGAAGAAAATCAAAGACGAGAGTTTTGATTTGATTTATCTTGACCCGCCGTTTAATTCTAATCGAAATTACAATGTGCTTTTTAAAGAAGGCATCCAAGATAGCCCAGCGCAAATTAAAGCGTTTGATGATTCTTGGCATTGGACAAGAGAATCAAAAGAAGCGTTTGATTATTTGGTGACTAAAACCAATGAAGACATTTCCAGTTTAATGCAAGCGTTAGAAAAGATGGTTGGGCATAATGATATGTTAGCGTATTTGACGATGATGACAGTTCGTCTGATTGAACTGCACCGGGTTTTGAAAAAGACAGGAAGTTTATATCTACATTGCGACCCAACCGCTAGCCATTATTTGAAAATTGTTTTGGATGCGATTTTTTGGAAGAAGAATTTTAGAAATGAGATTATTTGGTGTTATCGCGGAGCTGGATATCCTAAAAAAGATTTTGGTAAAAGGCATGACATAATATTCAGATATTCAAAAACAGATAATTATATTTTTAACCTTGATGATGTCAGAGAAGAATATGCTGAAGCGACAAAAGAGAGATTTAAATATCATATTGGAAACATAAGAAAAGGAAAAGATTTTGGAGCTCAAGAATTAAATCCTTTGGGAAAACAGCCTGATGATTGGTGGCAGATACAACCATTAGCTCCATCATCCAAAGAGCGGCTTGGCTATCCAACTCAAAAACCCGAAGCGCTATTAGAGAGAATAATCAAAGCAAGTTCAAAAGAAGGGGATTGGATTTTAGATCCCTTTTGCGGGTGCGGAACGACTGTCGCTGTTTCAGAAAAATTGAAAAGAAATTGGGTGGGGATTGATGTTACTTCTCTGGCGATAAATTTAATAAAATACAGAATTAAAAATCAGTTTGGTTTAGGAAATAAACAAATTTTTGTTGACGGACTGCCGACTGATTTAGCGGGAGCGAAAGAATTATTTGAAAAAGATCCTTTTGAGTTTGAATATTGGGCATCAGATTTGGTAAACGCTATTCCGCCACATGGCAAAAGCAAAGACAATATGCGAGGAGCGGATAAAGGCGTTGACGGAGTTATTAACATTCTCAGAAATATAGTTAACGGCAACAAAGAATACGGCAAAATAATTGTTCAAATCAAAGGCGGCAAAGTGCAAAGAAATCAAATAGCAACTCTGAAAGGCGATGTTGACAGAGAAAAAGCGGAAGCGGGAGTTTTCATAACCTTAGAAAAACCGACCAAGCCAATGAAAAGCGAAGCGGTTGACGCGGGAACTTTTACTATTCCAATAACGAACAAAGTTGAATTTCCTAAAATCCAAATTTTAACTATTGAAGAATTATTGCGAGGGAAGAAGCCAGATTTGCCACGATATGGTTTAGTGAAGAATTATTACAAAGAAGCGAAAGCGAGTGAAATGGGAGGAGGCGGTTTAGTGCGGGAGGGGTTGGGGCTGTAAGGTTTGTCAAATTCTTTGCTCTCTGTTATCTTTAAGTCAAGAATAATAAATTTAAAATTATGTTTAAAAAATCAGTGCCAATTATTTTTATAGGATTAAGTATAGTTGTTGCAATGCTGGTTTTAGGGTGGGTTGTTTTTGTGAAGACGGATGATCCTGTTCAGGTGCCGGTGGTGAGTGATGGAGATGGTAAAGTTATTTCTGATGATCTAAGTAATAACGATATTTCTGGCGTTGATATCTCAGATTGGAAAACTTATCGGAACGAGGAATTTGGATTTGAGATAAAATATCCAGAAGATTGGGATAATAAAAATTCAGAGTCAGTCATACTTTTTTCAGAAAATGGTCCTGTTGGGAGTAGATTTGGTTTTCGTGCAACAGAGAAAGACATATATGAAAGTCCCTTTTGGGTTAATGTCTATTGTATACCAGATATTGAAAATATTGGAGAATTAGAATATTTTGATTTTGCTCATAGTGGTGATAAAGTTTATCATGATGGTTACGATATTATAAAAATCGGTCATACTCAGGAAGAATTTTTTAGAATCAAAAATAAAACAGGTTCTTTTGTTGCTTATATAAAAATAAGAAATAGAAATTATTTTCAAATTAGTTATCATGATCCTGGAATTGATAATTTGCGTGACGAGACAGAACAATTGCTTTCCACCTTCAAATTTACAAAGTAAAATAATTCTCAACACCAACTTTCTATCTTTTATTAGTAATCTAATAAAAGATAGAAATACTGTCGTTGAGATAGTGTTTAATAAAAAAATGAGGGAGAGAAAAAACATTTCTTGCTTGTCCTTTGACATTTCAAAATCCAAGTTTCTGCAGCGCTTGACGGATATATTGTGATTGTATATCTGTCTGGCGCTGCAGTAGAGCAGTTGCCTTACAAGGTGAAATAAAATGAAAACAAAAATAAAGAGTATTGCATTAATTGCAATACTAGGAATAGCAACGATGATGCTGATGTCTTCGGCTTCAGCTGCAATTAGCAATAACGATATTGCCAGTATAGCCATTGGTTATAATGGTCAAGACGGTGGTCAGTGTAAAGAATTTGTGCAAAAAGTGGTTAACGAAGTGGCAGGTGAGGATATTCTTGGTTCTGGCTATAAAAATTGTTACGAAAAAATAGGTATGGAAATCTTGCCAAGTCAAGCTATGTGGGGAGATATTATCCAAACTCGTAATGATTCTGATCCAGAAAACTATTATTCAGGAACACATTCGGCAATAGTTCTTGAGAACAAGGGAGATAATAATTTCAAAGTAGTGGATTCAAATTGGAATATTATTCCTGATGAGATTGTCCGTATAGGCGATAGGAATCTGTTTGATTGGGCTTCTGGTTTTGGCACTCAGATACACTACTATCGCTTAGGCACGACGGATCATTGGGATTTCAACATTTCTCCATATACCCAAGGTTGGGAAGCTATCAATGCTGAGGAATTTTCTGTGAATAGCGGGAAATATATTGTCAATCCAAAACAGATTGATCCGTATATTCGGCTTAACGGTCTCCTGCTTAACGCCGACAACTACGACGCTATAGAAATAAATATGGCTTCAAATTGTCCTGATGGGAATGCGACGATCTATTTTACGACAGAAAATTCGTCAAACTATGCTGAGGACAAAAATGTTTCATTTGAAGTCAATAATAGCGGTGATTGGTTTAATTATACAATCTATATGGCAAACCATGAATTGTGGAATGGAACAGTTACAGGAATCAGAATAGATCCAGCGGAAGAAGGAAGATCCTCAGGAGTAGACACATTTGGATTTGATTGGATAAAGGTGGTTGAAACAGACAAGAAACCGACGATTGTTAGTTGCGATCTTGATGATATTTTATATCAAGGAAGTGATACGCTGACTTTTGGGTATTGGATTAAGAACCCATTTGCCAACGACCTTGAAGATGTCAGATTGGGAGCGCAAATTAGAACGAGTAATCCTTTGATAGAATGGATTGACGATTCTGGCAATGATAAGGTAATCACTCTTAATTCTGGAATTTACGAAGAGCAGAGAAGATATGAGAGATTCTTTAAACTGCCAATTTTCGCAAGTGCTGGTGACTATGATGCCAACTGGATTGTTCTAAAACATAAGACAGGAGTTTGGTATAACAATAAAGAGAAAGCGAACGCTTTTGTGATTGGTGATTTATCACCAAAACCAAAACTTGATCTCATCTTTCTCTTTGACACCACTGGAAGTATGTGGGACGATATCGCAAACGCGCAAGCGTCAGCAAGTATGATTGTGAGCGCTTTGGATCTCACAGGATTTGACTATCGCGTAGCGGTAGCTGACTACAGAGATTATCCAGAAAATCCACATGGAGAACCAGGAATTGATTATGTCTATAATCTTGATCAATCGTTTTCAAGTGATAAAGATGTTATCATTAGCGCGATTGATGGTTTGACTCTTGGTTGGGGCAATGACTGGAATGAATCTGTTTATTCCGCTTTGGTAATGGCTATGTTGGATGTCAACAAAGACACTGCTAATTCTGACAACTATGGTTGGAGAGAAGAAGCTTTCAAGGCAATAATTCTGCTGGGCGATGCGCCTCCGCAAGATGATGGCGAACCAGACAATCGTGAGCCATGGATAGGTGGTTATAACCTTGACGATGTTGCATACTGGTCTGAGAATATAGATCCGATCAGGGTGTATAGCATTGTCGTAGGTTCTGATCCTAACACTTACGCTGCGTTCTCTGAAATATCAGAAAGAACTGGCGGGAAAGTATATTTATCGCCAAACGCTGATGATGTTTCAGCTGCGATTATCAAAGCCATTGAAGATATGGAAGATGATGGTTATGGCGTTGAGGTTGAAATAACTCCAATCTGGAACGAAACAGATCCCGGAAGTTCCGTGATATATTCAGTGAACATTACAAATAAAGGCGATCTCGCTGATGTTTATAATGTTTCATTTGAAGCAGAAAACATTATGGGTTCTGACAGGGGCTATCCTTTGGCTATCCAATATTCTTGGATTACTTTCAATGATTCAGAAATGGGACTTAATCCAAGTATGTCGGAAATCAGGTCGCTTGAGATAAGTGTTCCTGAAAACTGGGCTGGAATGGAAAATACAACTTATACTTTTGGCGTGAACGCAAAATCAGAGACAGACGCGGATGTCAGTAATACATCGTCTGCGGAGTTGAAGGTTAAAGCGAGCAAGAGAAGTATGGTGGAATATTCCAGATTGGAGATTCAGTGGCTGACTGAATTGGTTAATGGTTCAGACATCCATCACGGGACCAAGAATGCTTTGCTGATAAAATTGGCTAACGCAGAATTAAAGGTAGATCAAGCATTAGTTAATTTAGACAATGGCAAAGAAAAACCCGCTGACAATATGCTCAGGGTTTCGCAGAATTTAATGAACGCTTTTATTAATCAGGTTGAAGCGCAATGTGATAAGAAAATCACTCAACCAGATACGGAGGTATTAAAAGGAAAGGCAAACCAGACCATAGATGATCTGGAGAAAGCGAGAGAAGAATGAAATTAAGTCGGGCTGGATTGTAGCGATTCAGCTTATTTTTTTTCGCCATTTTCCCATTTTATGTTATAATAAAACCATAATAAAAATCACAAAATAAACAATGCAAGAATATCAGACAATCATTATCGGCGCGGGACCAGCGGGGTTGATTGCGGGGAGACACTTGAAAAATGCCTTGATTTTGGATAAGAAAAAAGAGATTGGAAAACCTGTTCAGTGCGGGGAGGGGGTTAGTGAAAACGCTTTGGAGTTGCAGGGGATTGAGCCAGATGATTCCTGGATATCTTGCAAGATTCATAAGATGGAAAGGATTACGCCGAGCGGGAAAGTGATTGGCAAATTTCATGAGGAGGCAATGGGGTATGTTATTAAGCGGGAGAAGTTCGAGAAATATTTAACGCAAGATCTTAGGGCGGAGATTAAATTAAATACAAAAGTAATAGATTTAAAATTTGAAAATAATCTTTGGGAAGTAATTATAGAAGGTGGGGAGAAATTTAAATCAAAATATATTATCGGCGCAGACGGTCCAGCTTCAGTCGTGAGAAGAAAAGTTTTTCCAGAAAGTCAGGATAAAATAAAATTTGTCCCCGCTGTTCAATATTTGATAAAAACAGAAAAAGAGCTGGATGACAAAACAATAAAAATTTATCTTGATAATGAAAAATACAATCATGGCTATGCCTGGATTTTTCCAAAGTCAAAAAATACCGCCAATGTTGGAATTGGCAGTATGGGAAATTTTGCGGAAGAATTAAATAAGTTTTTAGAAGAAATAATCAAAAAGAATTATGGCGATTACGAAATTATAGAAAATAGAAGCGGAACTATTCCAGTCGCTAATATTTCCCAATGCAAACTTTACAAAAACGAAGCATTCTTAGTCGGCGACGCAGCTGGTCTAGCCGATCCAATTTTCAAGGGTGGAATAAGCCAAGCGATGATGTCTGGAAAAATAGCGGGGGAATGTATTTTAGAAAACAATCCTGATTCTTACGAAGCGAAAATCAAAACAATGCCTTTTGCGGATGAAAAATTAATTAAAGCGAGTGAGATATTCTATGGTTTTGATAATGAAGTTTTGGATGAGTTGGGGAATGTTTTTGAAAATAAAGAATTGTCTTATGCCCAAACTTTTCGTGGCGCTTTGAAAGTTTTATCAAGGTCAGCATTTTTGAAAAATATTAAAAAGTTTTTTATGCTAGTTTTTGCTTGGAAGAATAGTAAAGATTGTATGTGAGGTTTTACTAAATTAAACTAAAATGAATTTTAACAAAACAGTATGGTAATATGTATTATCATACTGTTTTATATTTCATTTAGATGTCCGATTTCAATTTTTTTGTCGCTTTCAAGTTTTGTGGTATAATAAAAATAATAAAAGTATTAATGACAAATAATAAATTATGAATCACAAGCGTAATCTTAGAAAAGAGGCGAAAGGGATATTGGACAATCTAGGTCAAGGCGGGATTTCGCCGTCGGTTTATGATACGGCTTGGGTGGCGAGAATTCCAGATAGTAAAAATCCGAAGAAGCCGATGTTTCCGCGGGCTTTGAATTGGATAGTCAGTAATCAGTATCCGAATGGCAGTTGGGGAGGAAAAATAGAATATTATCACGATCGGATAATTTGCGCGCTTTCGGCGATTGTCGCTTTGAATAAATATAATGATAGCAAGAAATATCAGAGGGAGATTGAAAAGGGCGAGAAGTATATAAATAGCAATATTAAAAATTTAAAAAAAGACAATTATCTTACGGTTAGTTTTGAGTTATTATTTCCCGCTTTATTAAAAGAGGCAAAAGGGAAAAAGCTTAATTTATTATATAATGATAGCGTTGTTAAAAAATATTTGAAAATAAAAAATGAGAAATTAAAACTTCTTCCAGAAAATTTGATCTATAAAAAATTAACTACTCTTTCGCATTCTGTCGAGTTTTTGGGTAATGATCTAAATAAAAAAGAAATTATTAAAGTTCAAAATAGCAATGGCTCTTTTTTAAATTCCCCATCGGCGACAGTTTATGTTTATCTGAAAACGGGTGATCAAAAATCGCTTGAATATATAAAAGAAATAATGAAAAAATTCAACGATGCCGCGCCAGTCAATTACCCGATAGATATTTTTGAAATTTGCTGGGTTCTTGATTCTCTTTATAGCATGGAATTAGAAAGTTCATTTACAAAAGAAATAAAAAGAAAAATAATTTTTTTGAAAAAACATTGGGGTTATCGGGGAATGGGATGGTCTACCTGCATTCCTCTTGCGGATCTTGATGATACGGCGATCGCCCTTGGATTGTTCAGAAAGAACGGGATGAAAATTTCTCCAGATGTTTTTGAAAATTTTATAACAGACGGAAAAATAAAATGTTTTGATGGCGAGTTCAATCCTTCACCAAGCCATATCATTCATCTTTATGACGCTCTGAAGGAATGTGAGGAAAGCGATTTTGTGGAGGATCTGAAAAAGTCGTGTCTAAATCATATTACAAAAATGCGAAACGCAAAAGGATACTGGTATGATAAATGGCACATCTCGCCTTATTATACAACCTCGCATGCTATCTTTGCTTTTGGCGTTGAAAATGAAATTTCAAAAAAGGCGATTGATTGGATTATAAAAACGCAAAGAAGGGATGGCTCCTGGGGGTTTTTTGAGAAAGGCACTTGCGAGGAAACCGCTTATTGTTTGCAAGTGTTGTTGCTTTGCTATGAAAAAAATAAAAAAATAAAAAAGCAATCTTTAGAAAAAGCGGCTGGTTATTTGAATGATAATTTTGAAAGTTATGATTATCCGGAGATGTGGATAGAAAAATGTTTATACACGCCGTTTGATATTGTGAGGTTTTATATAATTTTAAGTTTGATAAAATACGATGAAGTGAATTAGAGTGGATGTTCTCTGGAATTTTTAAGATTTTCTATTTTATTAATTTTATTATTTTTGCTGAAAATCTATTTGTATTTTTCCAATTGTAGGAAATAATATTTGACAAAATTTTAACAAACTTCTAAAATACAACTAAGATATGAAAAATAAAAAATATTAGTTCTTTGAAAAGTAGTAATTGTTTGGAGCAACAGTTTAGTGATAAAGGTTTTTATTATTAAATTGTTGTTCCGAATGATTTATTTTTAGGGTTTATCTCTATTTTTCGGGCGACAAAAACAAAAAAGTCAATCGGGCAGGAGAATGAGAAAATATGAGTTTATATGGCAATAGGAATGTTTCAAATTTTGGAACTAGAAAAGTGAATTTGAGTGCAGAGGAAGAAGCGAGCGGAAATGTAGGAAAAGCCTTGACTCTTTCTACGAAGAGAGGAAGCGAATTAGCTTGGCGTTTCAACAAAGACAATCTGAGTTGGCTTAAGCGAAGAGAACTTTTTCAGGAAATTTATGGTCTTTGCAGAGAAAGTTTTTGTGTAAAGGACAGTTCTGAATTCAGGAATGATGTAAAACATCACATTTTTGATACGCATGAGATTTGCATTGTGCCATTCGGAAATGTTCCTGACGGTCTTAGTCCAACATGTTTTAAGACTGACAAGATTGCGGCATTTGCTTCCTATAACTTTTTGCATTATTGGACAAATAGAGAATTTATTTATTTTTCTGGAATAGTGGTTGATACTTCTTTGCAGGGACTCAATTATGGTTCTCTTCTGATGCAAGAAATTATGAAGAGTAATGGAATAAAATTGGCAGTACTAAGAACACAAAGTCCGGTAATGTACAACAGCTTTGCGAAAGTTTGCAAAGTCTTTCCTTCTTTTGATGGTAGAGAAATACCAGGAGAAATAAAAAACATAGGAAAGTATGTTGCCAGGAATATTCTTCGTATGTCGGATTATGATGAAGGAAAAATGATAGGAAAAGAAACTTACGGCAAGTCCTTATATGGAAAAGAGCCTATTCTTAATAATTCAGAATTGAATAGAATCTTTAAACAAAAAATAAATGCAAGCAGAGGAGATTCAATTATCGTGGTTGGAGAACTAAAATAAACCAACCAGCAAATAAAATAAATTTCTGCTTATCTTTTCCTGAAGATAGGCAATTTTTTTAACTCATATTTTATGAATAATAACAAGACAAAATATTTATTAGAAAAATTAATTAATTTCAATACTGAAAATTTTGATGATAAGCCGAGTGGATATACTTTGGATTTTTTGAGATTTATTCGGAAATATTTGAAAGAAAGTGGAATAAAATCAAAAATACATAAATATGATCTTAACAAAAAATACGATGGCAAAATAGAAAAAATAAAAAACAGAGGAATTTTGTTGACTGAAATTAATGATTCTAAAAAACCAATAATTCTTTTAGAGGGACATACGGATACTGTTCCAATTGAAAGTAAAAATATTTCAAAAGCTATTTGTTCTGTAAAGGGAAATATTATAAAAGGCAGAGGAGCAGTTGATATGAAGGGTAGCATTGTTTCAATGATTTTAGCAATTCAGGAATTAAATAAAAATAAAAACTTAAAATATCAACCCGTTCTATTACTTACTTCTGATGAGGAAGCCAACAATTTTGCTGGCATTAAACATTTTCTTAAGCTACAGAAGAAACACAAATATAATATTAAATTTGCAGTTTGCGGAGAGCCGACAAACTTTGAAATTAAAATAAATTTTTACGGAGCGTTGTATATGATTATTGAATGTTTTGGAAAATCAGGACATGGCGCTAATAAATCAGAGAATGAAAACGCTATTGAAAATATCGTTCCTTTCCTTAACGACTTATTAAAATATCAAAAAGAAATTTCTAAAATTCGTCATCCTCAATTAGGTTATTCAGTTATGAATATTGGAACAATAAGGGGAGGAAGAAAAGTAAATCAAGTTCCTTCTTCGTGCGTTATTGAATTTGCCGTCAGAACAGTGAAGAAAAATAATATTTATTTAAATTTATTTAATGATATTGTAGAGAATAAAAAAATTCTACATAAAACAACGCAAGTATTTTCTTACGATCCTATTTGCGTTTCAAGTAATAATAAATTTGTCAGCGAACTAAAAAAATCAGTGTTAAAATCCGGAAAGAAATCTCAGTTTAATATTTCAAAAGAATTTTCTGAAGCTACTCTTCTTAATAAAGCTGGACTTGAAACTGTTATGTTCGGTCCTGGTAATTCTGTTTATTCTCATTCGTCTAACGAAAAAATAAATATAAAAGATGTTTTGTTGACCAAAGAAATATTAGTTGATTTTCTTTCCCTTTCTTCACATTCTATACCATAAACAAAAAATGGAGAATGTGAGTTTTTAATTTTTTAATTAAAATTATAAACCAGTATGATAAATATTAGCATACTGGTTTTAATTTTTTTGTCGCTTTTAAATTTTGTGGTATAATAAAATTAGTCAGGTTAATTTAATTAAGAGATAAAAAATGAAAGTTGAAGAGATTTTACAATTTGTTTGGGAAGAGTTTGTTTATGGTGGACACTTGCTTTCATTGGGAGCGGTCAGTATTGTTTTTACTGCAGCTGTTTTATTGGAAGTTAAAATCACTTGGGATTTTTTAGCAATTATTTATTTATGGACACGATCTGTTTATTTATTTTATCAGTTTGACGATTTCAAGAGTGATATTTTAACAAATTTTCAAAGAACCAAACACATTAAAAAATATGTCAAGTATATTCCTTTAATTATTTTTCTTTCCAATTTGATTATTATTGCAATTGCAATCTATTTTAATAAAGTGCATGCTCTAATTTTTGGTTTTTTACTATTTCTTTTTGGTTTGTGTTATAGTCTTTTTCTTAAAAAAATTACGAAAAATATAATTGCTTTTAAAAATTTCTGTGCTTCTTTAATGGGTGTATCGTTATTATTATTTCTTATTGTTTATTATCCTCCTTCTTTTTTCAATATGTCGTTGTTTCTCCTTATGATTTTTGTTTTTTTGAGGTGGTTTGTTAATACAAGTTTTCTTGATTTAAAAGATGTTGAAAATGATAAAAAAGAAAAATTGTTAACATTACCAATTGTTTTCAAGAAAGAGAAAATGTTCAATACTTTAAATTTAATCAATGTTCTTTCTGTAGCCCCTATATTTTTTGGTTTTTATCTAAAATTATTTCCTTTATTTTCCATGACTCTTCTTTTTATTATTCCATATTCTTTTTATTATTTAAATAAAATAAAAACAGAAAAAACAAATTCTTTTTTAAATTATGTCTTTGTTGACGGAGAATTTATTTTGTGGTCGGTTTTTATTTTATTTGGTAAGTTTTTGTTATGATAAAATTAAGAAACAAAATTTGTAGTTATCTAAAATTATTGATATGTAGAGAAAAATATCAGAAATTAAATGAAATACAACAAATAGAATATATTGAAAAATTAGAAAACGAGAAAGAAAAGATTATTGCTCTACAGGAAACAATTAAAATTGTATCGGGAACACTAGATATTAAAGAAGTACTAGATATTATTTTAGATAAAATAGTAGCACAGCTTGGTTTTAAAACACCTTCTGTGTTTTTGGTGGATAAAAGCAGTAATTCTCTATGTGTGGGAAAGTTGTATGGAACATCAATCATTATGAATATTTTAGAGAAAGGGTTAAAAAAACCAATTTTGGATGCAAAACTTTCTTTAACTTCTAAAGAAAACCTTATGGTAAAGGCGGTGATTACTGGCAAGATGTTTTATACTAACGATCTTTATGATTTTTCAATTCGGTTGGTAAGCAAATCTACTGCATATTTAGCACAAAAAATGTATAGCAAAGTATACGGAATGAAGAGAATGGTTGCTATACCACTATCTGCAAAAGGAGAAATATTAGGAGTATTAACGGTTAGTTTGTCGGAAGATAGAGATTTGAATAAAAAAGAAGAAGAATTGTTAGCATCTTTCACTAGTCAAGCC
Source organism: bacterium (assembly GCA_030638825.1). Taxonomy (GTDB): domain Bacteria; phylum Patescibacteriota; class Minisyncoccia; order JAHIHE01; family JAGLIN01; genus JAGLIN01. The sequence goes on from DAOWDU010000036.1 coordinate 37,473, forward strand.
GCAATTGCTATTTATAATGCTCAGCAATTTGAACAAATCCAAACCCAAGTTAAACAACTTGAAGAAAAAACGGAAGATATGGAATCGCTTTTGGATATTTCGGAAGTCGCGGGGAGTTCTTTGAAAACTAAAAATGTTGCGCAAAGAATTGTAGATAGCATCCCAGAAAATCTCAGGCATCTAGGATATGAGGGAGGCATCTTGGTTCTCTATAATAAAAGAGAAGGGTATGTTTATACTTACGCTTTAACAGAATCAAAGATTGTAAAAAAAGCGAAAAAATTATTAAACAAATCATTGAGAGAGCATTTAGAATATATTGATCAAGCAGATAATTTTGTAATCAAAACCATCAAAACAAAGAAAATGCAAGTTGGCAGCAAGCTGGAAGAATTTATCGCTCCGACCGTTAGTAAAAAAGTATGCGGGCTTATTCAGAAATTAGTTGGCGCGAAATCCTTTATTTCCATTCCCTTGCTTTCCGGAGGAAGAATTAAAGGAACGATTGTTTTTGTTGGCGTGAAGCCAAAGAAAAAAATAGTCCAAAGAGACAAAGACATTCTTTTTGGTTTTTCCTCTCATATCGGCGCGGCGATTGAAAATGCTCAACTCTATGAACAAACAGAGAAACAAATAAAAGCGCTGTCAATATTGAATGAAAATCTGAAGATGGCGAATATCAAGATGAAAGAACTTATGGAAATAAAGAATGAGTTTTTGCATATTACTTCTCACCAGCTAAGAACTCCGCTGACGACAATTAGGGGAATGATTTCTATGTGGTACAGCGGAGACTTTGACGATTTATCAGAGAAAGAAAAGAGAAAAATGTTGAAGAGAATATATATAAGCTCTGAAAGATTAAATAACATTACAAACGATATGCTGGATTCTTTGGAACTGGAAGGCGGGTTTATGAAGTTTCAATTCAAGCAGATGTCTTTAAGGGAAATTATAAAAGAAACAGTAGATATTATGAAACCGAATTTTAACAAGAAAAATCTTTATCTAGAACTTAATGATAACATAGATATACCAAAAGTTGAAGTGGAGCCGAATTATATCAGGCAGGTGTTTGTGAATACGATTGATAACGCCTGCAAATACACAAAAAAAGGCGGTGTTGAAGTAAACATTAAAAAAATTGGGAAATATGTGGAAGTCGCTATAAAAGATACGGGTATTGGCGTGAGCGAAAGCGATCAAAAAAAGATTTTCCTCAAATTTACAAGAGGAAAAAGAGCCTCCGCCGAAAACGCTTCGGGAAGCGGGTTGGGATTATTTATCGCCAAGAAAATTGTTGACGCGCATAACGGGAAAATTGAATTTATTAGCAAAGGAGCCGGGAAAGGTTCGGTGGTGAAAGTGAGGTTGCTGGTGAAGCAGGGATAAAAATTGTTTTGTTCAATATAATTTTTTGGTTGTTTTTAAAAGTGTGGTAGAATGTAAAAAGGAAATAAATTAATTAAAAAACATGGAAACAAAAAAAGAAATAACAATTAATGAATTAGCTAACAAAGTAGATAAATTGTCTGGAACAGTAAATGAACTATTTGGAACAGTAGACGAGTTGTCTGGAACGGTAGATAAATTAGCTGGGATAACGCAACAGGAGTTTGTGGCGGCGCAAAAAAGGATTGAAGCAATAGACAATAAGTTTGATGAAAAATTTAATCAGGTTTTAACTGGTCAGGATCATATTTTAAAAAGGTTGGAAGATTTAGAGACGGATAACACAGCAGGCGCAACGGTTTCTCGGCGGCATGATGATGAATTAGAGAATTATGAAGAGAGGATTGTTGTTGCGGAGGGGAAGTTGGGGGTTGGGGCGGTTTAGGATTTTGGGGTTGACAAGTTTTTTATTTTTGGTTATTATGTTAATAGTTTTAGAAGTATTAAAGAGGTGAACTTAAATGAAAATTAGTGATAACGGTTCTTTAGAATGTATGTTTGGAGCGTTTGTTATTATAGCGTTTCTTGCGTTTGGAAAATTCCTGCTTATATCTTTTGCGGGAATAGGAAGTCTTTTTTTGAGTTTGATGATAATTTTATTTGTTACATCGCTGGTAGTGATGTTTTTAATAGGATATTTATCAAAGTTCAAGAAAGTTGAAACTTCTGTTATGTGGGAACGGTTTTTGAGTGCAACAATCTTTGTTGTGTTTGCAAGTCTTTTCGGGTTTGTGTTGTTTATCCCGGCAGTCTATTATTTAGCAGGATGGTGGATTTATCACACAATTGGAACAGTCGTTGTAATTTCATTAATCCTTGCCAAAATAATGGTAAGATTAGTAGAAGGGAAAACTCCTCATCTTTTTGGGGAAAACAAAAAGCAAGAAAAAATAACTCTTGCTGGATAGAGGATTAAATCTCTATCCTATTTTTTTATAAAATTTCTCTTGACAAACATGGACTTTTGTACTATTTTATAAATACAAATCAAAATAAAATTGGAGGTAGTAGTAGGTGAATGAACTTGAAATAATACTTTATGCGGCAGTCGCATTTGGAGCAGTACTTGCAGTAGTAGCGCTCAAGCAAAAAAGTCTTGAGGGCAAAATAACAATTTTGGGTGTAGCATTTATTGTGGAGTGTATATTGATGCCTTATGCATTGTATCTGCGCATTCCAGTATTCAGAGGACTTTTAAGCGGGTTATTTGATTTTATATCGACAGCCAGTCCAGAAGTTTCTGGAGCAAGAATGTTAACAGTTTTTTGCTTATATCTTGTTCCAGTAGCAATTATGTCAGTGTGTATGATAAGTAGTAAGGAGGTGGCAGAATACATAATGACATTGCGGGGAAAAATAACAGCAAGCAAAATTAACGAAAACAGAAAGCGCTTAATAGAAGCGCCTGCAGGATAGACAATAAGTTTATATCCTGCTTTTTTTATTTCTAAATTTTTTACTTTACTTGTAATTAAAAACTCTGTATAATATAAACAGTTTTAGAATTAAGATAAAAAAATGAAAACACAAAAATTATGTTTATTGGGAATCATGACAATTATAATCCTCCCTGTATTTTTAGTAGTGGGAATTAATAAGACTAGCGCTGCCGCTTATCTTGGATGCGCTGAAAGACCGCTTGATGACGATTGTGGAATAGTTGTAACGGATCAAAGTTTGCTCTTTTGTGAATCTACTGAATGGTGTATGGCGATTCCGCTTGATGTATCTGCGTTAACGGGAGTGTATTCTCGCGCTGTGAATTCTTGTGATACAGGAAATAGGCATTGTAGAGAAGATAGTTGTAGCGGAATAGTAGCCAATGATGGTGACTCGTGTGTTGTAGTTGGAGGAAAAGGAGGATTTTTTGGAGGTTGTGATGAGAACGATAAAGAATATGGAACTTGGTCGTCTGGCAGATGTATTGCTTGTTCTGGAATTAATACAGAAAATGGAATTTGGGGAGATGCTATTGGAATTTATGCGGACATAGCAAAAGGAGGCGACTCAATGTGTGAAGCAAATGGCTGTGGCGCAAGTCCTGAATGCGACGAAAAAATGCCCACATGGGTTGATCCAGGAGGTACAGGTTCTTGTGATGATCATTGTATTTGGACAGCAGCCGCAGTTTGTAATAATGATGGTACTTGTGCTGGAGCTGAAACGACCACAAATTGTCCGAATGATTGTTGTGATAAAGGTTGCGGAGCTGGATGTACAAACATCGTTGATTGTATGACTATTGAACCAGATTGCGCGGGAGCTTGCGTTGATCCGGCCTGTGTAACCGATACCGATTGTGGGTATTGGGTTTGTGATAGCGGCGCAGGTTATATAGCCGAAGACTGTGCTGCGGGAGGATTTGAAGATTGTAGTAGTATAGATGGAAATAATTGCGGTGGCGGGAAAGTTTGGAGTTGCGCTGGAAGTTGTAATATGATGTGCGATCCCCAGTGGTTTCCAGGAGGATGTTTCCCAGCTCCTCCGGCTCCTCCAACTCCACCATGTGTAGATGAATATGATGCTTGTGATTGTACTTGTGTGGTTGCTGGCTGTAATAATAATGGAGTGAAAGATAACGGTGAAACAGGGGTAGATTGTGGAGGAGGAGGATGTCCCGCTTGTGCTGGTCCAGTTTGTGTTCCTGATGGATGCAATGGCAACTGTCCTGCTGGTTGCGGAGGAGGCGATGACCCAGATTGCGCAGGAGCTTGTTTGGATCCACTTTGCTTAACAGATATGGATTGTTGTACTAACACTCCTTGTGTTGCTCCTCAAGTATGTGATGAAACTACAGGAAATTGTGTAAATTGTATAACAGATGACGATTGCGTAGGAACTGATGTGTGTAATGGCGGAGTTTGTGTTGCTTGCAGTGGCGAAGGAGAAGATCCTGGAAGCGCTGATTTGTGTTGTGTTGGACTTAGCTATTTAGACATTGATGGCGATGGAAAATTCTTTTGCACTTCCGTTTGCGATCCGAACGCTTGGTTTTTTTGCAATCCATTAAGAGGATCAGTTGAAACGATTGTTCAAGCGGGGGAAACTATGTTAGGATATATTTTAGGACTTATCGGATCAATCGCATTGCTGTTTATTATTATAGCAGGAATGATGTATATGACTTCCGCTGGAAACGAAGAAAGAATTTCTTCCTCAAAGAAAATTTTAACGGGGGCTGTGATTGGATTAATGATTGCGCTTCTTGCCTATGGCTTGCTCCATGTTATTATGACGGTGCTTAATATGTAAATAAAATAACACAACTTTAATAAACTAAATTAAATTATGCCGATAGAAGATCACCTTGCTAGCTTGAAAAATAAAGTGGATGAAGAATTAAAAATGTTCTTTGATAATAAAATTAGGCAAATTAAAAGTCAGGAAAAACCTGATGAACTGTTAGAAATGACTGAAAATTTAAGAGAGTTTATTTTGAGATCCGGAAAGAGAATCCGTCCAATTTTATTTTATTGCGGATATATTATTGCGGGAGGAAGAGACAAAGAAAAAATTTTAAAAGCCGCGATTTCAATTGAGCTGATCCATTCTTTTCTTTTAATCCATGACGATATTATTGATCAAGATAACTTTAGGCACGGCGGATTATCAATGCATTGCAGTTATAAAAATAAATATAAAAATAAAAATAAAAATTCCAAACATTTTGAAATTTCAATGGCAATAATTGTTGGGGATTTGGCTTGTAATTTTGGCTATGAAATTTTATCCGAAGCAGATTTTTCTTCAGACTTGAAAATTAAGACGATTAGGAAGATGAACCAAATTATTTCAAATACAGCTGCCGGAGAAGCTGCCGATGTGGAGTTAAGCGTGAATTCTAGTTTTGACGCTAATAAAATTGTTGAAATGCAAAAATATAAAACTGCTAAATATACTATTGAAGGACCGCTTCATTTAGGAGCGGTTTTGGCTGGAGCTGACAGCAAATTTTTAGAATCTATCAGCAAGTTTGCCATACCTCTCGGCATCGCTTTTCAAATTCAAGATGATATCATCGGCATCTTTGGAGATGAAAAGAAAATAGGAAAACCAATAGGATCAGACATTGAAGAGGGAAAGAAAACGCTTTTGATCACCAAGACTATTGAACAGGCAGATAATGAGCAAAAAGAAATATTGATTAATCTGCTGGGTAGCGCAAAAATAAATTTAAAAGAAATAGAAAAAGTAAGAGAGATAATAATAAAAACTGGATCTCTGGAACATTCTCAGAAAATTGCTGGCGAATTAATCAAAACTTCCAAGAGGCGTCTTGAAGAAATGAAAATTTTATCTCAACATCAAGGATTTTTAAATGATTTAGCCGATTTCATTGTAGGAAGAGAACATTAAATAAAGTGAGTCTGTCACCCTTCGACAAGTTCAGGGTGACAATCAAAAAGTGGGTAAACTGTGGATAGTTTATCCGCTTTTTTGTTATGAAGTTGCGTTTTATTTTGTAAAATGCTTTAGATAAGCAAAAAATTTATTTCTAAAAATTTGGACGAAAGTGGTTTGACTATTACTGTGAGTGGTGTATAATGGAACTATGGTGTAAAAAGGTGGATAAAAGTGGGGAAAACTAAAATAGAATGTGGATAACTAAAAAACATGTTTATTGGAGAATACAATCATAATTTAGATAGCAAGGGACGGTTGGCGGTGCCAGTTAAGTTTAGAGATGATTTGAAAAAAGGAGTTGTTATTACGAAAGGTCTTGATGGCTGTTTGTTTTTATATACAATGAGCGAGTGGAAAATTTTGGCAGAGAAATTAAGCAAGCTTCCGATCAGCCAATCTAATACGCGCGCCTTTGCAAGATTAATGTTAGCAGGAGCGATGGATGTGCAAGTTGATAAGCAAGGGAGAGTGGTTCTTCCTGATTATTTAAGAAAATACGCAAGCCTTAAGAAAAAAATTATTATCGGCGGGTTGTATAATCGTCTGGAAATTTGGGATGAAAATAATTGGGAGAAGTATAAAAACAAAACTGAAAAAGAAAGCGGAGATATCGCGGAGAA
>DAOWDU010000010.1 GCA_030638825.1 bacterium
ATGAGAAAGAAAAGAGTTGGAGCGAAGGAGATGGAGAAGTGGTTTGAATAGTTGAAAGTTATAAAGTCCATAAAGTTATAAAGTCCGACTTTATAAAAAACTTTCTATTTTATAAACTTTAAACTCAAATATGCAATTGTCCGTTATCGTCAATCATTATCGCACGCCAGAGATACTAAAAATCTGTTTGCGTTCTATTAAGGAAAATTTAAAGAACGCCGATTTTGATTGGGAAATAATTTTGACCGATGTGGCAACTATTGAAAAAACTTCGGAGATGATGGAAAATGAATTCAGCGAGGTTGTTTTCATCTCTAACGAAGAAAATATAGGCTTTGGGAAATCGGTCAATGCCGCGATTAAAAAAGCGAAAGGCGATTTTATTTTCATTGTAAACGCTGACATTATAATTAATGAAAAAGGAGCCATTGAAAGGTTGCTTAATTTTATTGAAGAAAACAGCGACATTGGTATGGTTGGACCGAAATTGCTAAATGTGAACGATACAATTCAGCAATCCTGCTTTCGGTTTTATACTCCCCTTACTGTAATTTGTCGCAGAACATTTTTAGGAAGAACTTTTTTGGGCAAGAAGATTTTGAATAATTTTTTAATGAGCGATGTTTTTCAAGGAAAAAAAATAACCGAGCCGATTTCAGTCGATTGGCTGATGGGTTCCGCGATGATGGTCAGAAAATCTGATCTGGAAAAAGTCGGCATTTTTGACGAGAGATTTTTTATGTATTTTGAGGATGTTGACTGGGCGCGGAGATTTTGGGAAAATAATCTCAAAGTAATTTATTTCCCGCAAGCCGTGATGTATCATTATCATTTTCAATCCAGCAAAAAAAATTCTTTATTTAATTCTCTCTTAACAAAATACGCGCGCATTCACATTAAAAGCGCGCTGAAATATTTTGTTAAGTATCGGTTTAAGAATGTAAAGTATGGAAAATAGTCAAATTACAAAATTTTATTAACTACTTAATACTATTATCATGAAAATTAAAAAAGCGATTATGCCCGTTGCCGGGTTTGGGACGAGATTTTTGCCAGCAACAAAAGCGCAACCGAAAGAAATGTTGCCAATCGTAGACAAACCAATAATCCAATATTTGGTTGAAGAAGCAGTCGCGGCTGGAATCGAGGAAATTATATTTGTTACGGGACGCGGAAAGAGAGCGATTGAAGATCATTTTGATTACTCTTTTGAATTGGAACAAACGCTTGTTGAAAAAAACAAACTTGATTTATTAGAAGAAATTTATAAAATACCGAAACTGGCAAAATTTGCGTTTGTCCGCCAACCAAAACCGTTAGGCGACGGAGACGCGATTTTAAAAGCGAGGCATTTGATTGGTGATGAGCCGTGCGCTGTTTTATTCGGCGATGACATTGTTGATTCTGAAAAACCGTGTATAGGACAGCTGATGGATGTGTTTGAAAAATATGGAGATCCTGTTATCGCTTTGGAAAAAATTCCAAAAGAGGAAGTTTGCAAATTCGGAGTTGTCCAACCGAACAAAATCGCTGAAAGAACTTATGAAATAAAAGACTTAGTAGAAAAACCCGCGATTAAAGATGCTCCGTCTGATCTGACGATAGTTGGAAAATATATTATAACGCCAGATGTTTTTGACGAGTTGGAAAAGTTAAAACCTGGAAAAACCGGAGAAATAGTTCTTGCGGACGCTCTTAAATCTTTGACTAACAGAAAAGCGGTTTATGGGTATGAGTTCAAAGGAAGAAGGTATGACTGCGGAAGCAAACTTGGCTTTTTAGAGGCAACCGTTGAGCTTGCTCTAAAGCATGGGCAGTTAAATGGAAGGTTTAGGGATTATTTAAAGGGATTGGAGTTGTAGTAGTAGTAAGTAGCTATTATTAAGTATTGAGCAAAAAAATAACGCAATAGAAACTTCTATTACGTAAAAATTACGACTTCTCCTTTTCGAGTGAAGCTCACAATTCTTTTGTCATCCGCGAAAATATCAATTATATATTTGATATAGTAAGATATTTTGTTTATCAGTATTGATTTGTTCTTTACTTCTAAACTTTCTATCTTTTCTATTTCCTTTGATGTTCCTCCGCCGAAGGCAATCTTGAGTTTCCCCCCATTGGAAATCACTCTTTTTCTTATAATCCAGTCAACCGATTCAATTTGTCTTTTACTAAGTGAAGTTATCAATTTTCTCACCTACCTCCTTCAAAACTATTAACATTGTTATATAAATATGAAACTTTGTCAAATTTTTCTACGCTATGAAAATCGCTATCAACATCAACGAATTAACTTTGAAACAAAACACAGGCGTAAAAACTTATACGCGGGAGATTGTGAGGGCGCTGGGAGAGGTC
>DAOWDU010000050.1 GCA_030638825.1 bacterium
GCGATTGAAGAAGGTTTTGCCAGAGCATGGAATTCAATTTTTGATTCTAATGTTTCTACAATTATAACCTGCATCATTCTTGCCTATTTCGGCACAAGCATAATTGAAGGATTTGCCATCACACTTGGAATAGGCGTCGTCCTAAGTATGCTCTCGGCAATATTCATTACAAAGACATTTTTGAAAGTTGTAACGATGACGAGATGGGGGAGGAAGTTGTGGTTGTTTGGAATTAGGAAATAGTTTTAGTTGTCATTGCGAGGAGCCCGATTGAGCGAAGCGGAGAGAAGGCGACGAAGCAATCCCGTGATTAAATTCATTGCATGTAGTTACGGGATTGCTTCGTCGGCATTTCTCTCACTTCGTTCGTTCAGCCTTCTCGCAATGACAGGTCTGTTAAAATGTTAATATGTTAGTATGCTAAAAATAATTCAAAAAAGAAAAATTTGGTTTTTATTTTCCGCGATTTTAATTTCTGCAAGTATCGCGGCTCTTTCGGTTTGGGGATTGAAATTAGGAATTGATTTTACGGGCGGAACCTTAATGGAATTTAGCTTTAAGGAAGAATCGTTAAATAGCGAAGAAATAAAAGACGCTTTAAAAGATTTAGATTTGGGAGAGATCAATATTCAATTTTCTGGCGATGAGAGTGTCTTGTTAAGATTTAAAGATGTTGATGAAAATACTCATCAAGAAATTATTAGAGCTTTAAACATTGCGATTTCTGGGGAAGAAGATTCCGAAGAAGAAATGGAAGATTCCGAATCCTCGGAGGATTCGGAATCTGATAGAGAATCTATTGAAAGCGAACCTTTTAGTTTAGTAAAAAAAGCGCTGGCAGATGAAGTTGAGACTGAAGAAGATGGGATTGAAGTTGTGACGGAATCTGGCGAGGAAGTAAATGTTGAAAGTATTAATATTGAAGACGAAGAAATTAATCCAGAATTTATTACAGAAACTGTTGTAAATAATAATATCAACGAAAAAAGATTTGATTCAATTGGTCCTGTGATTGGCGATGAATTAAAAACAAGCGCTGTTTGGGCGATTGTCATAGCGTTGATAGCGATTGTGCTCTATATCGGCTGGGCGTTCAGAAAAGTGTCGCGGCCAGTTTCCAGTTTCAAATATGGTATTATTGCGACGATAGCATTATTTCACGACATTATTATAACCCTCGGCGTGTTTTCGGTCTTAGGGTATTTATATAACATTGAAGTCGGAATTCCGTTCGTGGCAGCGTTGCTGGCAATTTTAGGATATTCAGTCAACGACACAATTGTCGTTTTTGACAGAACAAGAGAAAACTTAATAAAATCTGGAATTAGTGATTTTGAGGAAGTAGTAAATAAAAGCGTAAACGAAACATTGATCAGATCATTAAACACTTCTTTTACAACATTGCTAATTCTTACAGTTCTATTTTTATTCGGCGGGGCAACTATAAAATATTTCGTTGTTGCTCTAATAGTTGGAATTTCCGCCGGAACTTACTCATCTATTTTTATCGCCAGCCCGCTTCTTGTTACATGGCAAAAGTGGAGTTTGGGGAGGCAAAAGTAAAATATAAAAAAGATGTAATATGAAAAATAATAATAAAATTGTTTTACTGATTATAATTATTCTAACTATTATTGGCTTTAGCGCGGTATATTTTTTGTTTTTAAATAAAGAAGATAGCAATGAATCATCTCCAGAAGAAGTTATAAAAGCTGAAATTAATAAAGAATTAGACACTGACCAAGACGGATTGCCTGATTATCTAGAAAAAATCTTAGGAACTGATGAAAATAATCCAGATACGGATGGAGATAATTATAGTGATTTTGAGGAGATAAAGAGTGGTTATAATCCATTGACTGATAAAAAATATACAAAGGAAGAATGGGAAGATGTGAAAGAAGAGATTAAAAATAAAGACGAAGGATTTTATGAAAGAATGTTCATTGGCAATTTATTAGAAAAAAGGGATATTTTGACAATGGCTGGATCTAAAGATTATGCAAACAGATTAGCAGAAGCAATGATTGAATATGATGCTACAACTGATTCTTTAATTACTCATAATACTATATTAGTTACGAGTGATTTTCCTGATGATAAAGAAGAAAAAGTTATTGAAATTCTTACGAGTTTTAAAATAAGAAAAACAGCAAAAGAGGTTACACAAGAAGATCGTGATTTAAAAAATTTCTTAATAGTTGGAAATCCAGACACGAATGATTTTTTGAGAGAAATCTATAATAAAACAGTGGTAGTGGATGTAGCGGACGAAAGAGATTTCAGTGTTAATAAAAGTGTAATGAAATTTGCTGAGAATCCTTGGAATAAAGATAGAATAATATCAATTGCTGAAACTGATTATTCGCATGGTGGAGTAATTGATGTAAGCGGTAGAATAATTGTTGAAAAAGTAGGTGATTTTTATCATATTGTTATTAATACAGATGAAAATGAATCATATGCTTTAGTTGCTAGTTTTGGAATTAAGGATGGTAATTTAGTTCAATTTGATGGTAAAAATGTTGAGATTAATGGATACAGAAGAATCAATAATTCTTCTAATATACAATTTGAAGATAGTATAGGTGTAATAGATATTAAAATTGCAGAATAATAAAATTATGTGTTAGTTGTGTGTTGGCTCCAGTTTTCTAACTGGAGTTTTTGGGTTGACATATTTTATTAAATGTGATATATTATTTTAGCAATGTAGACACAAGACCTAAATTAATAAATAGAAAATATGGCAGAGAATAAGGAAAAAACAAGTGAAAATAAATTGGAGGCGGTAGATTTGAATCGTCTTGTTTTTGAAATGCTGAAAGAACTTCCGGAAAGATCAAGAAATATAATTATAAAAAGATTTAATCTTGACGATCAGAATGCGAAAACTCTTGATGAAATTGGAAAGGAGTATGAAATAACAAGGGAAAGGGTGAGACAGATTGAGGCAGAGGCGATGATAAAATTAAAAAATATTAGTAAAAAATATAATTTTGATAAAATTTCTGATTACCTGAAAGAAACTGTTGAAAATCATGGCGGGATTATGAGCGAGGAAAAAATAATAAAAATCTTTTTTGATAATAAAAATTTCAAAGCAAATAAACAAATCGTATTGTTTATTTTGTCATTAGATGATAAAATAGAAACATTAAGAAAGACTAAGATTTACAAGAAAATATATTTCTACGAGAAAGAGAATGTTTTAAAATTTAAGAAAGCGATAAAGAAAATAAAAAATTATCTGCAAGAAAAAAATAGAAGCGCGAGTTTTGACGAAATAACGGAGCTTGTAAATAAAAATTCTGTTAAAATGATAAAGTCATATTTAGACGCGAATAAAATTATTCTGGAAAATATTTTAGGGGAGTGGGGTTGTGAAAAATGGCCTCATATTAATCCCAAAAATATAAAAGATAAAGCGTATCTGTCTTTGAAAAAAAATAAAGAACCGCTTCATTTTACTAAAATTGCCGACGAGATAAATATAATCTGGACGAAAAAGAAAAGAACTAATAGCCAGACCGTGCATAATGAATTGATTAAAGATGATCGTTTTGTTTTAATTGGCAGAGGAATTTACGCCCTAACAGAATGGGGATACGAAAAAGGAACTGTTCTGGATATTATTATAGAAATAATGTCAGAGAAAAATGAAGAGATGAAACAGGAAAAAATAGTTAAAGAAGTTCTAGCTAAAAGACAAGTTAAAGAAAATACAATAATTTTGAATTTGCAAAATAGAAAATGCTTTGAAAAATCAGATGGAAAGATTTATAGATTGAAATAAATTATGGTACCATTTTCACACATTCTAATAGAATCACTCAAAGAGTCAGTAGTTTTTTATTATAATTATTGGTGGTTTTTTACGCCCATAATGCTTTGGCCTATTTTTCAGCTTGCCTGGGTAAATTATGTGCAAGAAAAATATTTCAGAAGCATAAAATGGAATTTGCTGGAAATAAAGATTCCAAGAGAAATAGAAAAAAGACCAAAGACAATGGAAGAATTTTTCTCTGGGATTTATAGCACTAATGATGTAATGATAGATACTTTGTATGATATTTATCTTGATGGAACATTGGATATTTGGTTTAGTTTTGAAATTGTGAGCATTGAAGGAGATGTCCATTTTTATGTCCGAACTCCGACAAGATCAAGAGATATTATAGAAGCCCAAATTTACGCTCAATATCCAGATGCGGAAATAAAAGAAGTTGAGGATTATGTAACAGATATGCCAGATGATATTCCGAGTAAAGATTATGAAATGTGGGGAACCAGTATGACTTTAGGGAAAGAAGACGCTTATCCGTTAAGAACTTATAAAGAATTTGAAGATACTGCTTCAGGAGAGTTTGTTGATCCCATTTCAAATATTGTGGAAGGGGTCAGTAAATTAAAAAAGGGAGAACAGATTTGGATGCAAATTCTTGTCAGAGCGACTGATGATAAATGGAAAAAAGAAGCAAACGATTTGGTACTTGATTTGATTGGCAGAAAGAAGAAAAAGAAAACCAGTAATAATCCCTTTTCAATTATTATAGATGAAATTATTGACATTGTTAGATATATCGCTTTTGGATTTTTTACGGTTGTCAATCCAGCTGAAGAAAGTGAAAAAGACAAAACAAAAGAAGAAGAATCAATTAGTTTAATGCTTCATCTTTCTCCTGGCGAAAAAGATGTAGTTACCGCCATTGATAATAGCACAAAGAGGACTGGCTTTGAAACGGATATCAGATGGATGTATTTAGCAAAAAGGGATATTTTTGATAAGGCAAAAGGGGCGGGAATAATTTTTTCTTATTTTGCGCAATTTGGATCACAGGATTTAAATTATTTAATTCCTAATAAAAACACTAAAACAAGCGCTTATTATTTTCTAACGGAATTTAGAACAGCAATCAGAAAAAGAAGGATTTTAAGAAAGTATAAGCGGAGAGAATTTGATGAAAAAGGTTATGTTTTAAATACAGAAGAATTGGCGACTCTTTTTCATTTCCCAACTATTGAAGTTAAGGCTCCAGTCGCTCCGCGTGTTGAAGCGAAGAAAGGGAAGCCACCAGCAGGGTTACCGATTTAAATAGTGCTGTCATTGCGAGAAGCCTTCGGAGCGCAGCGAACGAAATGGCGACGAAGCAATCCCGTGATTAAATTCATCTTGCATAGTTATGGGATTGCTTCGTTGGCATTTCTCTCACTTCGTTCGTTCAGCCTCCTCGCAATGACAGTCTATAATTCATAATTAGTAACATCATGTCAACCAATACCACACATTTTGCAAAAACAAACTTCCGTGGGGAGGAACATGTTTTTGGGATAAAAAAAGATGATCGCCGAAGGCATATGTATGTGATCGGGAAAACGGGAATGGGAAAAACAACCCTTTTGGAGAATATGGTTATTTCTGACATTAGAGCTGGAAACGGCGTTGCTGTCGTTGATCCGCATGGAGATTTTTCTGAGAAGATTTTGAGTTTTGTGCCATCCTCCCGAATTAATGATGTTATTTATTTTAATCCCGCGGACATTGATTACCCAATTGCTTTCAATGTAATGGAGCAGGTTGATCCGAAATATAAGCATCTTGTCGCTTCGGGATTAATCGGCGTTTTCAAAAAAATATGGGCTGATTCCTGGGGACCGCGCTTGGAATATTTATTAAGGAATGTGATTTTGGGACTTTTGGAATATCCAGGAAGCACTTTATTGGGAGTGCCGAGAATGCTTGTTGATAAAGAATACAGAAAAAAAGTGGTTAACAAAATTACAGATCCTGTCGTGAAAGCTTTTTGGGTTGATGAATTTACAAAATATTCAAATCAGTTCACGGTTGAAGCTATTTCTCCAATTCAAAATAAGGTTGGACAATTTCTTTCCAGTTCGCTTGTCAGAAATATAATTTCCCAAACGCATTCAGCAATAGATATGAAAGAAATAATGGACAACAAAAAAATACTGATTATGAATTTGGCGAAGGGAAGAATTGGCGAAGATTACAGCGCGCTTTTAGGCGCGATGCTTATCACTAAAATCCAGCTTGCCGCAATGGGAAGAGTTGACACTCCAGAAGAAGAAAGAAAAGATTTTTATTTATATGTTGATGAGTTTCAAAATTTTGCCACAGAATCGTTCGCGGATATTTTATCGGAAGCAAGAAAATATAGATTGGATTTAATTATTGCTCATCAATATATTAGTCAATTAGAAGAACCAGTGAGCGACGCTGTTTTTGGGAATGTCGGGACTATTATTACTTTCCGAGTTGGAGCCGCAGACGCAGAATTTTTGGAAAAAGAATTTGAACCAGTTTTTATGATGAATGATTTGGTAAATCTTGCCAAGTATGATATTTATTTAAAACTAATGATTGACGGCGTGTCTGGCGACGCTTTTAGCGCGACTTCTTTATCGCCGATTGCAGTGACAGAAAAAAGCAGCTCAGAAAAAATTATAAAAGTATCACGGGAAAGATATTCAAGCAAGAGAGAGGTCGTGGAAAGTAAAATAACAAAATGGTCTGGAGTTGATAAGCCTAATAACGAAGAGGAAAAAGTAAATAAATTTTCAAAAAATAATGGCAACAATAATTCAAATAATAAGTATATGAATAATAATAATTACGCTGACAAAGAAGATACGAGAGAAATGTGGGATGCTATTTGTAAAATGTGCCAAACAAAAATAAGAGTTCCCTTCAAGCCAGATCCAGCAAGAAAAACATATTGTAAGGAGTGCTTAGCCGAAATCAGAAAACGGTCATCAGAATTTTTAAAAGGCAAGAGTGATAAACTAGATAATAATTTAGATAATTCTAATATTCAACCAGTAAAAAATATAAAAAATTTAGACAATATAAATACCCAGAATAATAAACAAGAAAATAAAAAAGAGGCAAAACCTGTTCAAAATAACGCCGCTATTAAAAATACTATTGAAGAAGATATCGCCAAGGAGATTGAACAAAAAGAAATCGGCGAAGGTGAGGTTGTAAAATTTTAGATAATTTAAAAACTTTATAAAAAACTAAATCTGCTTCCTTTTTGCGTTCGCGGTTTTTGGGGGAGGTGTTTTGTTTTGAAATCTATGGAGATATGCTATTTTAAAAAGCAATTTTTATGAAAGATTTTGATAAATGGAACGAGAAGAAGAAAAAGATAAATTATAATACTAAAAATATTTTGCCAAGTAAAAGACAGGTTTAGTGGTTATTAATTGGTTTAAATGAAGTATAAAAAAAACGAAAGTCCCGTAAACGGGACTTTCTCGGACGCTTGATCAAGTCAAGCATTGTATGTTGATAATTGTAGCAGATTTGAAATTCTTGTCAATAGCGATTTTTTAAAATTTCAAATTTAACTAAATAATAAATTTAATAATCAAAATTCAAGATATAATTAGGCTCTGCTGATTCTTTTAAAATATGGTCTCCCAATTTATAAATCTTTTCTCTGAAAATCATTCCAGAATGGTTTCTGTAAGTCCTTTACCATCGTAGAAGTTGTTGTAATCCATTTTTCCAAGAACGAGAGCTTTGCCAACGATGGTTGAGCAGATCTTAACTCCGAATTCTGTTTTCTTTTTCGCTTTGCCTCTGAAGATTGGTCTGACATTTGGGCGGTGGAAACTGACAATTCTGTCTTTTCCTTTTAATTGAATTTCTTTTTTGTCTATTTCTTTTTTTAAGGCTGTTATTATCTCTTTCGCTTGCTGAAGATTTCTTTTTAAAAACTGGAGCTGTTTCTTTTTAATCTTCTTGATTTCTAAAATGTTTTCTACTCCCAGATGTTCTTCAAATTTGATTAAAGCGGTGTGATGGATTATTCTCGTTTCAACCTCTTTAAACCCGCAAGCGTAAGCGCAGATGACATTAAAACTAAAATCTTCTTCAATATCTCGATAAGGCTTGTCTTTCGAAATGCAATCCCAAACATACAATCCAACCATTACACTCGCATTTGGCA
>DAOWDU010000051.1 GCA_030638825.1 bacterium
ACTGCGCAGCTTCGCTTTAAACGCAATGAGAGCAAATGAAGTAGAAAATATCAGTCAGGAATTATATAAAAACAGTTTAAACATTAAGAGATTATTCAGCTATGATAAGCTGAGTTAGAGATAAATGCACAGCCCTGGCCTTCATCTCCTCCTATATTATCGCTAAGCACTGTTAGCTCTGCTGGCAAATCACCAGTACTTACCGCAGAAGCTCTATTGTTAACTCCATCAGAAATTACTCCAATTTTTATTCCAGCTCCGCTTTGAGAATAAGCAGACCGAACTTCATCAGTTTGATGAATTATATCTCCTTCTGTGACAACTGAACCACTACGAACTACTGGCTGTAAAACAGAACGAATACATTTAACACTATTTATAGAAGCAAGTGCTTCCAATTTATCCACTTCAACCAAAGCAACCGCTAAATGATTTTCTTCGTCTCTGTCAGTAATTTCCCAAACAGCGGAATCAATTACAGAAGTTTGGGCTGATGAATCAAGCTTAACATAAACATAAACCAAATCATTATGCGCTTTATTCGCTATTTTTCTGTTTAAAGTTTTGACAGAATTTTCTTTGGCAATAAACTGTTTCAACTCTTTCATTTGAGATACCACCTGAGTACGCTTTTGATTAGGCAGTAAAAAATTATCATCAATCAATCTCAATAAATCCGTGCTCAATTTCTTTTTAGGTTCGGATAGATTGGCTTTTTGACTTTTCCCAATAACTTTTCCTAAATTATTCTTACTAACACTACGATGGAGTTTTAATTTCTCCGTATTTTCACTTGTTAAATTCTTATCCCCCGCGAAAATCAGCGACACTGGCGCCATCGTTCCCGAAAGAACCGCCACGACCATTAATCCCGCTAAGGATTTTTTTAGAGTTTTCTTGTTCATAGTTTTTTTGTTAGTGTGATTAAATTATTTAAAAAAATTATTTAATTGCTGGTTATATGTATATAATTTCTAATCTTAACTATCTCAAAATTAGTATCCCAATTCCCATTCTAAATCTCCTATCCGATTTTCTAAATCGCTAATATCACTTTCATTGTCATCGGTTTTGCTTTCAATGTCATCAACTCTATACTCAATTTCATCTATTCTATCATCTGAATCTTCAACTTTACTTTCTAAATCACTAATTCTACTTTCTAAATCATAGTAGTCATAATCATAGCTAGATATTTCTGGTAGTTTAATTATTTCTTTTTTAATTTCTCTATTCGCCAAACTAATATACAAAAAAGAAACAATAAATCCAGCAATAATTACCACCAAGAATGGTTTTATAATTTCCTTGTTCATAATTGTTTTGTTAAACTTGATTAAATTATTTAAAAATTGTAATTATTTCTATTGAACTGACTATAACGGGTTTATTTCTTTTGTCAAACCGAGTTATCAAAAAATACATATCAGGATTAGATCTTTCAACTAAGGCAATGTTTCACACGCCGAACCATCTTTATCTCTATCAAGCCGATGCACATCATTATTAACGCCTCCGCAAGCTTCATAAACTCTTTGAGCTTCTTTGTGTGTAGCAAAATCAGAACAGTTGTAAGTATTGTAAGAACAGGAATATTCTGAAGAATAATCAAAATCAGAATTTAAACCTTCATTATTATCTGTCGAGCCACATCCACTAAAAGTAACAACAATCAACAACAGAATTATAACTAATGCTATTTTTTTCATTGTTTTATTTTTAATTTATAAACTATTTTTTTAAAAACCAATATCCAAAACCGCCTGCCATAATAAGAAAAATTAAAGTTCCTATTGAAAAATCATTTGTATCTTCTAAACTTATTTCCTCTGCTACATTATTTTTTTGTATTTCTGCTGTTTGGCTTTTGCCTAATACCGAGGGTTCATTTTTTGGAAGCCAAGAATTTAACTCTTTCTTTTCTATTTCGTCTTCCTCTTGTTTAAACTCTTTTATCGGAATATCTTTTTGGGGCAATGTTAATTCTGGCGTAACTATCGGCTTTATAGGAGAACAACTGGGATAATACGGAGCACATTTTGCTGAAAGCGAAGAACCGTCGCAACAACGACAACCACAAACTCCGCCGTGCCAAGAACAACATCCACGACGGGCTTCCGCTTGACTTGTATAAAAATTTATGGCAATAAATAAAATAACAATAAAAGTCGTACAAAAAAATTTAAATTGATTTTTCATTAATTTACTTTTAAATTTCAAAATTAGTAAAACAATTTGTTGAATGTAAGCACCAAAAAAGGTTTCCCGAACTGGCGACACCTTTTCAGGCATCCAACATCCTTTCGAATGCTGACTACACAAGTAATACCAGACGGAAAACCGTCTTTATACTTGTGTAGTTTTTGAACCATGCTTCAGGAAAAACTCCCCCCAAAGTTTAGGATACTAAATTGTTACTCAATTTCTATCAGCATAGTAGCACAGCAAATAAAAAAGTCAATATTTGAGCGTGAAAATATTGGGGATATAACGTAAAATTGCTTTTAGCTATAATCAATGCTATTATAATAATGCAACTAACAAAATTTTAATTTATGGACATCTCACATTTATTTACCAACTTCCCCCCTGAATTAGCGACATTTATAATTTCAATGTTGCCAGTTTCGGAATTGAGAGGCGCAATTCCATTGGCGATTGGCGTTTATCATTTGGACCCAATCCAAACATATTTTATCGCAATCATCGGGAATATTATTCCCGTGGTTTTTATTTTGAAATATATTGATCCAATTTCAAAATATTTAATGTCCAAGTCAAAATTTTTTAATAAATTTTTCACTCATCTTTTTGAACACACCAGAAAAAAACATAATGGTAAATTTGAAAAATGGGGAGCATTGGCGCTGATAACTTTTGTCGCTATCCCGCTTCCTATTACAGGCGGCTGGAGTGGCGCGCTTGCGGCGTTTGTTTTTGGAATTCCGTTTTGGCGAGCGCTATCTTTAATTTCTCTTGGAATTATGATCGCAGGGGTGATTGTAATGGGGTTGAGTTTGGGGTTTTGGGGATTTTAGGTATCTTACATTTGTCATTCCTGCGGAGGCAGGAATCCAGGTAAAATATCTTTAGACATTATCTTAAAATAAAAATTTTAAAAAAACAAAAACTATTTTATAAAAATGAAAACAGAAAAAATTTATTATATTTATATCACAGCAAGCAAAAGAAATGGCACTTTATATATTGGCGTAACATCCAATTTAAGAAAAAGGATTCATGAGCACAAGAAGGGTATAAGAGACGGATTTACAAAAAAATATAAAGTTGATCAGCTTGTTTATTTTGAAGTAACAAATGATATTAATAGTGCTATTCAAAGGGAAAAACAAATGAAAAAATGGAAAAGAGAATGGAAGTTAAAATTAATTGAAAAAGAAAATCCTTGTTGGATAGATTTATATTGTAATTTAGAATAAAGTGATTCTAATTCTAGATTCCTGCCTCCGCAGGAATGACAAATACCTTACTTTCTTAAACAATAAAAATGAAAAAAATATATTTAGATCATGCGGCGACTACGCCAGTAAATAAGAAGGTTCTTGATGAAATGATGCCTTATTTTAGTCAGAAGTTTGGCAATCCTTCAAGTATTCATCAGTTTGGTCAAGAAGCGATGGAAGCAGTAGATAAAGCGCGACAGCAAGTTGCTGATTTTTTGGGTTGTAGCACAAGTGAAATAATTTTTACAAGCGGAGCGACAGAGAGTAATAATATGACAATTAAAGGAATTATAAATGAGGTTAAAAGTCAAAAGTCAAAAGTCAAAAGTCATATTATAACTTCTTCTGTTGAACATCCCTGCATTTTAAATTCTTGCAAAACAGCAGAAAAAGAGGGGACAGAAGTAAGTTATTTAAAAGTTGATAAAGATGGAATTATAGATTTAGAAGATATTAAAAAAACGATTAGAGAAAACACAATTTTAATTTCTATTTTATATGCCAATAATGAGGTGGGGACAATTGAGCCGATTGCTGAAATAGGAGAGATGCTAAAAAAAATAAATTTAGAAAGAGAAAAAAAAAGATTGCCAAAAATATATTTTCACACTGACGCCGTGCAGGCGGTGAATTATCTTGATTGTAATGTTGATAATTTAGGCGTTGATCTGCTTTCCTTGTCTGGCCATAAAATTTATGGGCCAAAAGGGGTTGGGGTTTTGTATGTCAGACAGGGAACAAAAATAAAATCCATTCAAGACGGCGGAGAGCAGGAGAATAATTTTCGCGCTGGAACCCACAATGTGCCGGGGATTGTTGGGCTTGGAAAAGCAATTTCTTTAATTCCTGTAGAGACGAGGCACTGCCTCGTCTCTACGACAGGAAATAAAACAGAAAAAATAAAAAAACTCCGTGATTATTTTATTGGCGAAGTTTTAAAAAGTATCCCGAATTCCCAACTTAACGGTTCAAAAGAATTTCGCTTGCCGCATAATATTAATATGAGCTTCAAGGGAATTGAAGGCGAAAGCCTGCTGATGATGCTTGATGCTAACGGAATAGCGGTTTCTACTGGCTCTGCCTGTTCATCTGCCTCTCTAAAACCCTCTCATGTTTTAACCGCTATGAAAATTCCGCCAGAAATCGCTCACGCCAGTATCAGATTTACGCTTGGGAAAAACACGACAAAAGAAGATCTTGATTTTGTTTTGAAAGTTTTAGTTGAAAAAATAAGGAGATTGAGAGAGATTTCGGGGATGTAAATTTATATCAATTATAATCCTATCATAATTTATTAGATAATTAATACAATAAAATGAATAAAATTTTAAAATATTTTATTATTGGTGCAGTCTTTTATACGAATAGTGTCAATGCATCTTGTTTAATTAAAAATGTAAGTATTGGTGAATCAATTATTATGTTGTTGCTTTATATGCTGTTTTTATTTAGCTTGTTAATATTTGTCTATTTTTTTTACTGTTTAACAATTTATTTATGTTGTAAATTCAAACTAAATAGCAAAGGAGAAAAGGATATGGCAAATAAGACTAACAAACTTTTGCGATTAGCTAAGATACTGCTTATATTTTTAGCGCTAACATTTCTTGTTAAAATGTTTGAGAACGAATTATCTAATTTTATAGATAAAATACTTTTATAGATTTTAAAACAAGTTCAGGATGACAGAATTCTTATGTATACTCACATTATAATTCATTATGATGAAATTACTTTAAAGGGAGGCAATCGTCCCTTTTTTGAGCGTGTCTTGATGAATAATATAAGGGAATTTATAAAAGATGTAGAATATAATAAAATATACAAAGAAGGCGGGAAAATTATTGTTGAAATAAATAAAGACACCGATTTAGAAAAAATAAAAGAAATATTAAAAAATATTCCCGGGGTTTCTAATTTCTATTTTGCGGTTTCTGAAGAGAAGGATTTAGAAAAAATAAATAAAAAAACGGTTGAACTTTTAATCCTTCGACAAGCTCAGGATGACAGAAATGATAAAATAAAAACTTTTAAAATTGAAGCAAGAAGATCTGATAAAAAATTTGAATTTAAATCTCCAGAGATAAATGCTAAAGTAGGGGAGTTTGTTTTGGAAAGGACAGAATTAAAAGTAGATGTGCATCAGCCAGACTTAGAAATGATTGTAGATGTTGGCAATAAAAATTGTTTTATTTATTTTGAAAAAACGAAAGGAATTGGCGGGTTGCCAGTTGGTATAGCGGGAAAATTAGTAAGTTTGCTTTCGGGAGGGATAGATAGTCCCGTGGCAAGTTTTATGATGATGAAACGCGGAGCGAAAATAATCTTTGTTCATTTTAAAAATAAGACTATTAACAATACTGGCGATGATAAAATAAAAAACTTAGTTCGGAAACTAAGCTGTTTTCAGGGGAAATCAAAATTATATATCGTTCCCTTTGAAGAATTTCAGAAAGAAATTATCGCTAAAATTCCGTCCAAAAATAGAATGATAATTTATCGGAGAATTATGTTTAAATTAGCTGAAATGATCGCCAAAAAAGAAAACGCAAAAGGGTTTATTACAGGAGATAGTTTAAGCCAAGTCGCTTCACAGACACTTGAGAATATTGGTGTTATCTATAATTCCGCAAACTTGCCAATATTTTCGCCTTTGATTGGAATGAACAAACAGGAAATCATTGATTTGGCTGCCAAAATAAAAACTTATAAAACATCAATTCTTCAATATCAGGATTGCTGCAGTTTTTTAATAGCCAAACATCCGGAGACAAGGGGAAACCTTGAAGAGATTTTGAAGCAGGAAGAAAATTTGGAGATTAGTAAAATTGCAGAAAGAATTATAAATGAGGCAAAACCAGAAATAATTTAAGCAGTTCTTATAAAAAATAATAAAAACAGAGAATATAAATTTCCTCTGTTTTTATTATTCAGCTGCTTATTTTAAGAAAACTTTTAAAATAAGTCCAGTGCCAGAAAGTGTGAAATATTGAGATTACAAACATTGCGATCCCAACTTCAACATGCCAAAATAAAATATTAAATGGCAAGGGGACTGTTATGTTAAAATTAATTTCTATTATTAATAAAACTCCCAGCAAACCAGAAGTCAAAAAAGTAATTAGTAATAAGATGTTCCAAGTCTTTCTGTGATTTATAATGCTGATTATTTTTTTCTTGGATAAAATATGAGTAATAAAATATAACAAAATTAAAACCAACGAAATTGGCAAAAGATGATAAGTCGTTTTATTTTGTTTGTTGGCTACTATTAAATAATTAATATTATTTTAAAATCTATTCACTTCTCAACGCATCCACGGGATCAAGACGGCTTGCTTTTAGCGCTGGATAAAAGCCAAAAAATACGCCAACTAAGACTGAGAAGCCAAAACCAATTATAGGACCTGTCCAAGAGAAAGCTATCGCCATTATCTCAAATCTTGAGAAAATAGGAACTATTAGTAAACCGAGTCCAATGCCGAGCAATCCTCCAACCATAGAAAGCATTACTGATTCTAATAAAAATTGTCCTAAAATATCTCCCTGTTTTCCGCCAATGGCTTTTGCGATTCCTATTTCCTTTGTGCGTTCTGCGACAGTAACAAACATCACATTCATAATTCCAATTCCAGATACCAGTAAAACAATAGCGGCGACGGAAGTCAGAAGAAATGTCATTAATTCTGCGGAGTCCTGCGCTGCTCCCACCATTGCTCCAGCGTCCATTATTCTGAAATCATCAGCTTGGCTATCTTTTAAATTGTGTTCATTTCTTAAAACGGATACTATCTCTTCTGACGCAATTTCAATATTTTCCACATCATCAGCTATTGTAAATATCATTATAAAAGCTTTGCTTCCTAAAATGCTTTTTTCCGCCATGGTATTTGGTAGAAAAATCGTATCGTCTAAAGAGTTTTTTCCCATGCTCCTTCCCGTCTCTTTTATTGTCCCAATTATCTCAATTGTTTTGCCATTTATTTTTATATTTTTGCCAATTATTTCGTCTGTGTTTTCAAACAATTCTTCTACCACGCCACTTCCAAGCACTGCCACTTTCTCATTTCCTACTATATCTTCCGCGCTAATTAACATTCCTTTGTCAATTTCTATACTGGACATTTTAAAATAATTGCTTTCAATTCCCGATATGCTAAAAGAACCTTCTTCTGATTCAAAAGAGACAGCCATACTTTCCTGTATCACTGCGGTCGCTTCTGAAATATGCGAGCAATTTTCTACTATAATTTCGGAGTCTGTAGTTTTTAAATTTGAACTTTCAGTTTTACCTCTCATTTGCATAACAAGAATAGAATTGGCTGATAATCCTTGAAATTGTTCGTCCACTGCTTGTTGCGCGCCTTGCCCAATAGCGAAAACAGCAATAACGGTAGAAACGCCAATAATTATTCCGAGCATAGACAAAAAACTACGAGTTTTATTCGCTAACAAAGATTCAAATGACATTCTGATAATTTCTAATTTCATATTAATAATTTGAAGCTAATTTATAATTCTTGTCCATTACTTTTCCGTCTTTCATAAAAATTATTCTGTCGGCATATTTGGCAACTTCCGCTGTATGTGTCACCATAATAATTGTTTTATTATTTCTTTTTAGATCAGTAAATATTTTCATTATTTCAAGACCTGACTTTGAATCAAGCGCGCCAGTCGGTTCGTCTGCCAAAAGTATATCAGGGTCATTCATAAGAGATCTGCAAATAGAAACTCGTTGTTGTTGCCCTCCAGAGAGTTCTGTGGGTTTATAATTTGCTCTGTCTTTCATATTAACACTTCCTAAAAGTTTCAACGCTTTTTCTTCTCTAATTTCTTTTTTCTCTCCAGCGTAAAGCGCTGGCAAGGCGATATTTTTCAAAGCGGAAAGTCTGGAAAATAAATTAAACTGTTGAAAAACAAACCCCATCTTTTTATTTCTGATAAATGCGAGAGTATAATCATCCCTCACTTTTCCAATATTTTCTCCGTTCAAAAAATATTCTCCGTCAGAAAGAGGATGAAGGCACCCCATTATATTAAGTAAAGTTGTTTTCCCACAACCAGATTCTCCCATCAATGCGACAAATTCACCTTCGTTAATATCTAAATTAATTCCATTAAGAACAGGCACTTCTTCGTCATTGGAAAGATAATAGGATTTGTGGACATTTTTTAATTGTATCGCTGGTTTTTCCATATAAAGTTTAGTATATTATTTTATCTCCAATCTCTAACCCTTTTATAATTTCAACATTTTTTCCATCTGTAAATCCTGTGGTAACCGAAACCCATTCTCCATCTTTATTTAAAACAGACGGCTTGTTATTGACATTTTGAACCGCATTCACTGGAACAACTAAAACATCTTTAGCCTCGGCTGTGACGAAGTCAACAAATGCGGTCATTCCTTCTCTAATTTGATTATTTCCTTTATCAATTATCACAATACGAACTAAATAAGTAACAATTCCATTGCTGTTCGTTTTTGAAGTAAGTGAAATAAAGCTTACTGCTCCGTCAAGTTTTATGTTGTCTAAAGCGTCAAAATCGGCATAAACGGTTTGTCCAATTTTGATTTTATTTATATCAGATTCTTCAATGTCTACTTCAATAAATAAAGTGTCGTTGTTTATAATAACTGCTACTGGATCAGTGTTGCCATTATCTATAATAATATCTCCCGTTTTATAATTAAGTCGCGCCACTTCTCCGTCAATCGGAGACAAGATAGTAGCATTCTCCAGTTCATTTTGCGCTTTTTCAAGATTTACGGAAGCGCTAGTTAATTTTGAACGAGCATAACTTTTTTCAGCTTCAGTTAATGGCGCAATTAAATTGTCATAATCTCGTTTAGCTTGTTCTAAACTTAACTCTCTACTTTTTATAGTAGCTTCTGAGTTTTCAATATTTCGCAAAGCATCAGCGTCAGCATTAATTAAATCTTGTTTAGCATTATCAAGATCTCTTTCGGCATCTTCGTGGTCAGTGATGTAATCGTCTAAACTATTTTTAGCATCATCTACTGCTTCAGCTTTTGTATTTATTAGTGTAATTTTAGTATTAACAGTTGTTCTGTTTGCGCTAATTGTTGAAATAAAACTGTTGAGTTCTGATTGCGAAAAATTAGAGGAAGTGATAGTTGCCTCCAAAGTCAAATCCATAAAATATAAATGCTTTTCAAATTCTTGCAAAGCTAAAACTGTTTGATCTGATGCCGTGTTAATTTCGTCATAAGAACTGCTGAAATTTAACAACACAACCAAAGAATCAAGTTCCGCCAATTCATTTTTGGATTTTAAATAACTATTTTTTGCTTGATTTAACGAAGATATATTTAATACACTTAAAACTCCTCTAAAGTCATTATTTATAGATTTATCATCTACTCCTATTATTCTATCTGATTCTTTTAAAATATTGTTCAAACTTATGTTAATTGATTTTATTGTGTCCACTAAATTTTCATAAGCGTCATTTACGGTTTCGCTAGTGAGTTCATCTTGATTGTCGTCCAAATCTTCTTTTGCGTTTTCCAAGTCATTTTCAGCGTCATAAATATCATTCTTTGCATTTTGAATATTTTCTTCAGCAGTTTGTTTAGTATTTTCTAAACTAATTTCGGCTTGGTTTAAATATATTTCCGCTGAAGTAATCGTATCTTTGGCGTCAGCAATTTGTTCTTCTGTTGCTCCATTCATTGTTTGATTATAATCCGCTAAAACTGATAAATAATTTGAATAAGCAGTGCGAACATTAAGCTCCAAGGTCTCTGTTTTGACAGTAGCAATTTTGTCTCCTTTTCTGATCTTATCGCCTTCCTTAATAAATACTTCTTTTACTTCTAGATTATTACCACTAACAGAAAAAGATAGCTCAACTCCGTCTTCGGCAATAACTTTTCCGTCTGATTCAATAGAAATTTTTAAACTATCCTTTATCACCGTCCATTCTTTTTGAGAAACGCTTTCTTTTTCCGTATCTTTTTTATTAAAAAAATAATAAGCAGACGATAAAACCAAAAGAGCAATAATTGATATTATTATTTTCTTTTTAGTTATTTCAAATTTTCCAATCCCTTTGGATTTTTTACTTTCTTCTAATATAGATGTCATAAGAGTGTAGTTAAAAGTTTATATTATTATTTTATCATCACAAAAGTCGCGATATTTTTATCTGTAATATCTTTGTCAGTCCAAATCATCAGCATCTGATCTTTTTTAATATCATTTAATGTTGCTGCGACAGCTTCACCGTCATTGCTTTTAAGCATTTTTATGCCAACAGGAATAATCACTTTTTCTTCTCCGATGCTCATACTTTTTAATCTTTCTATTCTTTCAGCGTCTTCTTCATCGTTTGTCTCGGTGTTGAGTTGTCCCATTCCTCCACCCATTCCCATACCTCCGCCTGATCCAGTTTTTCTCTCGCTTTCATCTTTCTCAATATTTTCGTTATCACTATCATTAGACATTTCCGGTCTTTCAATTTTTAAAATCGCAACTTCATTGCCAATAATAGTTTTTACAATTCCTGAAATATCTGCTTTCTCTTCCGGTCTTTCAAAAGTGGTATTTTCTTGTTTTTCTGATGTTCTCTTGTTTTCGTTTTGGCTATTATTATTTTGCCAAACAAAATATCCCAATGAAGCAAAAACAAGTAATATTCCTATTGCTATTATAACTTTTTTCATAAAAATTATTTTAGATTAAATTAATTAGAAAAAATGTTATTACTTTTTATCTTTTAATTTTTCCGCAATATCTTTTATAATTGCTGGAGAAAATTTATATTCTTCGTCTCTTATATATTCTAATGTTGTTTCTGTCGTATAGTTTTTTTTGAGATTAAATTTTTGAATAATCTCGCCAAGCAGTTCTTCAGAATCTATTTCCCATAAATTTGCTACTTCCTGAATTGTCAGCCGTTTCATTTCGCTTCCTTCTATCTCCACGGAATGATCGTGTTCATGCTCATGCTCATCTTCAATTTTTTCAGTAACAACATTTTCAATGGTATTTTGTGTATTAATTTCTGTTGAATTTTCTTTTGGATAATTCATTACCAAAATCGCTCCTAATAATCCAGCGATTAGTAATATTATAATTATAAATGATTTCACTGTTTTTGGATATTAATTAGTTAAATTTACAATCAATCAAAATAGAAAAGAGGAAGCCCCTTTTCTATTATTGACCGATAAATGAATTATAAATTATCGCAAATTCATTCTACCGCGGCCTTGTTTTTCTCCATATCCAGCGCCGACTTTTTCGCCATTACGAGTTCTTAATCCTAATTCTTTTCTAATATCATCAGCGCCTTCTAAATCGCCATTGTGAGCTAATCGGCGCGCTTCGGCAAATTGTTCGAAATTATCTGCGTTGATAACTTGCGTAATTCGTCCGCGATCTGTCATCAATTCACGCCACGCTTCATAATTATTACTGTCCATTGCTTCGGTCATTGCGGTATGTCTTTCTGGCGAATATGTTGGACCTTGTTTGGAATAATCGCCTTGATGAGCCATTGCTGAAGAAATAGCAAACGCGCCCATTATCACAACTGCTAAACTTCCGAGTAAAACTTTGTTTGAGTTTTCCATAATTTTTAAGTTAAAAATAAAAAGTGGACTGTCGACTTCCACTTAGTAATACTTCAAACCAAAAATTTTCTTTCAAATTTTTTTTATTTTCCATGCTTAAAATCTCTACCGTCCCACTGACGAATCTCTTGCGCCACAAAAATATTTTCTTCTAAAACTTTACCAATAATTTTTATTTTCTCTTCCAAATCTAAAGACGCTCTTGGACGAACAATAGCGTCTTGAATATTAATTTCCCATACTCTTTTACTAAAATCTTCTATCAAAATAATTTCGCTATTTTTGTTTTCTAAGATCATTCCAGACAAAAATCCATTTTCTGGTCTGGACCAGCGGGAAATTTTTCTCTCTTCAAAACTTTTATAAACAGAAACATTTTCTGCAAAGATTCGTTCCATCTTTTCCGCTCCGCCAGTAAAAAAAAGAGCGGTTCCTAAAACAATGCTTAAGATAATGCTGCTGCCAAAAACTAAAAGAGGGGAGTAGCGATAGCCCGTTTTTGTGTGGCGAATTCCAAAGATAGAAATAAGTAAAAATACAAGACAAGAAAAAATCCAAAAAAATGGCAAGAGTCCGAGGAATAATTCAATTTTGGAATTAGGAATCTGCGAGAGAAGATTAAAATCTGTTTGATTAAAAGCAAAAAGGATAACTGAAAATGAAAGTCCGCCGATGATTATTGAAAAAGCGAAAAGCGTCCAAAAGAAAATGTTTTTGAGAGTAAACTGCAGACGAGATTTCTGCGAGATTTTTTGTTTCTGAATTTTTTCTAATAATTTTTGAGAATTTTCCATAATAGTTTTTACATTATAAAAGAAATATTTTCTTGTTTTGCTATTTCATAAAATGATTTTTTGGCGCGGTTGATCAGGGTCGCAACTGTGCCGCTTGACTTTTTTAAAATGTCCGAAATTTCCTGATAGTCTTTTTCTTCTAAAAATTTCAAGATCAAAACTTCGCGATATTTTTCTGGCATCAGCTGTAAAATTTTTCTGATATTTTTTTTATCAAATTTTTGGTTTGCTTCTTTTTCAATATTTAACGAAGAGGGAAGATTTTGAAAAAGCTCTTCATCAATATCTTGCTTTTTATCTTGTCCTTTTGATTGAGATTTTTTCCATTCTGTGATTGTTGTATTACGAACGATGCGATAAATCCAACTGGAAAATTTCAAGTCTCCATTAAATTCGTTAAGATTTTTCCACGCTTTTAGAAAAGCCTCTTGTAGCACATCTTCTGCTTCTTCAAAGGAAAATGAAGAGATGCGTAAAATATATCGCGTAAGTTTTTTCTCGTATCGCTCATAAATAAAAGCAAAATAATCAATATCTTGCAATGATTTTTCAACAAGTTCTTCGTCGCTTAATTCTTTGTGATCTTTAGCTGAAATTTTCATGAGACTTGAGAATTATTTTTGTTTTTAAGAAAAATACTATGAAGTTACAACAAACTTTATAATCCCGATAACAATCATATATCTAAAAGCTTCGCCTAATATAACCCAGAATGAAAATATTCTGATGTTCAAATTGAATGCTCCAGAAATAATGCATATTGATTCCCCAATAACGGGAAGCCATGAAAAAAATAATAAAGGTGAGCCCCACCTAGAATAAGCTTTTTCTAATTTACGCCTTTTCTTTACTTTTGGTTTTAGATATTTTGCCAGAAAAAATTTATTTCCATACTTGCCGAGATAATAATTAGTTAAGTCTCCTGAATAATTGCCCATTGTGGCAAAAACAAGAATTAGCCAGATATTATAATCCAAGGTTGTCATTAAAACAACAACGGTTTCCGAACTCAAAGGAATGATAGTGCTGGACAAAAAAGCTACAATAAACAGACCAACATATCCAAAATTATAAATTAAACTTTCTAACATAAATTGTATATTTGAACATTTACATCCACAATTGAAAAATATCAAAGCTCTTTATCTTCGTCCTAATGACGACGAACTTGTGATGTCGTTGGTTCAGGTCTCTGACCTGAACCTTGTATTTCTTGAAACCTGCCTATAAATCAACAAATTAATTTACTATACGAAGAGCGATGTTTTTTAATTATGCATTTAGAAATACCTCTGTTTTTTAGAATTGCAATTATAAATTCTCCTTTTGAACTATGATATTCTCTTGTTGCGTGAATCTCGTCAAATAAACCTTCTAATTTAAAATGTGATACTTTATGATTAATAATAGAAGCAGCTTCTTTCGGAGGGTGTGGATGTGTTGAAAGTAGTACGGTAATGATCCCTGCTTTTTTTAATTTTTTTAAAGTGGATAAAACAGTTGGTATTATAATAAGGTGTTCACAATGAACACTACTGCTTTCATCTAATGAATATATCCAATGCGGTTTTTCTTGATACTTTGTTTTTTTAGGGTACCAGAGTGTACCATCACCATCAAAAAAAATAATTTCTTTTTTCATTTCTATTAACATAAAGATTGAAAAATATCAAAGCCCTTTGTCTTCGTCCTAATGGAGATGAATTTGTTTTTTAAGAAATATAATACCGATACTATTTTTTCTGAAATAATTTTTTACTTTCCTTAAACAAATCAATTTTGTAAACCAATTTTAAAACTAAAACTATCACCAGTAATAAGAGTGCGGGTGCAAATAAATAAGGTAATAGCTTGTCTTGTTCGCATGTTTTAACATCTGTGAATTTATATGGATCGCCACGTCCAAATTTAATCCCACATGAAAATTCACTTGTTTTAATATTAGATGCGTTTGAATAAATATTGTATTGATATAAAAATACAAACGCTCCCAATATCCAGCTAATAAAAAATGCAATAATGAAAAATTTTAAATAGTTTTTGTCCATACTATTTTTGTTATTTAATTATACTTATACAATACCACAAAAAATATTCTAAAACAACAAAAATGCTCTTGACTTCCTCCCAAATCCATAGTATAAATAACTATACAAACAAAACTTAATCTAAAGCTAATATTCCGCTTTATGAAGGAGCGGTTTTAAATTTACTAATTTTATGGAAATAAGAAACATCGCCATTATCGCCCATGTTGATCATGGCAAGACAACTCTCACCGACGCTTTGATGCAACAGACAGGAATGTCGGAAGCGGGGGATAGTATGGATAGTGATACGCTTGAACAGGAAAGAGGGATTACAATTTATTCAAAAAATACTTCTGTCTATTATCAGGACACGAAAATAAATATTGTGGACACGCCGGGCCATGCTGATTTTGGATCGGAAGTTGAACGAGTTTTGCGGTCCATTGACTCCGTGCTTTTAGTTGTTGATGCGCAGGAAGGTCCGATGCCGCAGACAAAATTTGTTTTGAAGAAGTCGCTTGATTTGGGATTGAAGCCGATTGTTGTGTTAAATAAAATAGATAAGCCCGCCGCCAGACCCGATATTGTGCAGGAAATGGTTTACGAACTTTTTCTTGATTTGGGAGCAAATGACGAACAGCTTGATTTCACAACGCTTTACGCAATTGCTAGAGAGGGAATTGCTAAGGAAAATTTAGATGATAATTCTAAAGATCTAACCCCGCTCTTAAATACGATTTTAGAAAAAGTGCCAGTTGCTTCAGGGGAAGAGAAAAAAAACAAACCTTTGCGAATTCAGCCTTTTAATCTTGCTTATGATAATTTTCTGGGACGGCTGGCGATTGGCAGAATTTATGAAGGAGAAATAAAAGACGCTGCGACAGTAATTATTAAAAATATTGAAGGAGAAACTCGTGAGGGCAAAATTACAAAATTGTTTTCGTTTGAAGGACTGAAAAGAAAAGAAGTCCAGTCAGCTGATGCCGGCGATATTGTGATGATTGCTGGACTTCCTGATATATTTATTGGAGAAACTATCTGTGAAGATACAGAACAAGAAGCTCTGCCAGCTATCAATATTGACGAACCGACAATCTCTCTGAATTTATTTGTTAACGATTCTCCCTTTGCCGGGAAAGATGGAAAGTATGTGACGAATAGACAGTTAAAAGAGAGACTAGAGAAAGAATTGGAAGTTAATGTTGGACTGAAGATTGATTTTTCGGCTGTTGATCATTACAAAATTTATGGCAGAGGCGAAATGCATATCGCAATCCTGCTTGAAAATATGCGTCGCGAAGGTTATGAAATGCAAATCTCACAACCGCATGTAATTATTAAAGAAAAAGACGGTGTCAAACTTGAACCATTTGAAGAAGTGACGATCAATGTGCCAGAAGAAATGTCTGGAAGCGTAATCAAAAGACTTTCCAGTCGTCGTGGTAATATGATTGAGATGTCGCCAGAACATGGCAATCTAAAAATTATTTTTGAAATTCCAACGCGAGGATTGCTTGGATATCGAAATGAATTTGTCGTTGACACGCGAGGCGAGGGAATTATTTACACGAGAGTTGTTGGATTCAAACCCTATGTTGGAGATATTAAAAAACACAGTGTCGGGTCAATGATCTCAATGGCAACTGGAAAAACCCTTGGTTTTTCACTTTTTAATCTTCAGACCAGAGGAGCTCTATATATCGGAGCTAATACAGAAGTATATGAAGGAATGGTTATCGGAAATGTCTCAAAAGATAAAGATTTAGCCGTCAATCCAATTAAAGGAAAGCAGCTCTCAAATGTCCGCGCTTCAGGAACTGACGAAGCGATTCATTTAACGCCGCCTTTAAAATTAACTCTTGAAAAAGGAATGAGCATTATGAGCGGGGATGAATATTTAGAAATCACTCCGCATAGCGTTCGTCTCAGAAAACAGTTTTTGACGGAGAATGAGAGGGTTAGAGAGAAGAGGAAGAAGAAATAATTTCTAATTATTCCAAAATCCAAATTGCTTCAAATTATTCCAAATCAAAACCAAATTTCAAAATTAAAAGTTTTAGCATTTGAAATTTGAGCTTGATTTGGAATAATTTGAGCTTTGAAACAATTTGGATTTATATTTAGGTTTTTCTAAAAATAAACTTGACAGAATATACAGATGTGCTATTATCAACTCGTTAGTTTAATTACTATCCACCCTTAAAGCAAGGGCGACAAATATTAAAAGCGTAGAGATAGAGTCGAATTTCTAACTTTAGTATTTAAATTAATTAACCCTATCTTTACATTTTTATGCAAGGAACTATCAAAAAACTGACCGACAAAAACTTTGGTTTTATCGCTCAGGATGGCG
>DAOWDU010000004.1 GCA_030638825.1 bacterium
CCAGTTTTAGTTGGCACAATTGCGATAGACAAATCAGAGTTGCTTAGTGAAATGCTAAAAAGAGAAGGCGTTGAACACAATGTTTTGAACGCAAAATTTCATGAAAAAGAAGCGTTGATTATTTCTAACGCTGGACAAAAAAACGCCGTAACAATTGCGACAAATATGGCGGGAAGAGGAACGGATATTAAATTGGGCGAAGGCGTGGATAAATTGGGCGGACTCTGTATTTTTGGAACGGAGAGGCACGAAGCGAGAAGAATTGATAATCAGCTAAGAGGTAGGTCTGGAAGACAGGGCGAGTCAGGCGAAACAAGATTTTTTGTTTCTATGGAAGATCATGTAATGCGTGTTTTTGGCTCGGATAAAATGAAAATGGTTATGGATAAACTTGGAATTGAGGAGGATATGCAAATTGAAAATTCTTTCATTTCCAAATCAATTGAAAACGCGCAGGGAAAAATTGAGGGCTATAATTTTGATATTAGAAAACATGTTTTGGATTATGACGATGTGATGAATAAACAGCGAGAAGTTATTTACAAAAGACGGAGAGAAATTTTGGAAATAACAAAAGAGACAGAAGAGACGGACAAAGAAATTAACAAAGAAAATTTTCCTGAGTTATTAAAATTGAAAGACAGGGTTTTAGAAATGTTTGAAAATCAGGCGCAATATGTGGTTTCCATTCACAGTGGAGAAGAAAGAAGCGCCTGGGATATTAAAGGAATTTTAGAATCAGTTCACAAAGCGACAGCGGTTAATGGCGAGTTAGAGAGTGAATTAAAAGGACTTGTGAATTCAAACAAACCAGACGAAGAGGCAAGAAGCCAAATGACAGATTTGATTTTTAAAGTTTTGTCTGATGCTTACAATAAACGAGAAGAAGAAATTGGTTACGCGCCCGCGAGGCAGATAGAAAAAATGGTTATTTTGCGAAGCGTTGATATGCTCTGGATGGATCATCTTGATTCAATGGATCGTTTGCGGGATGGAATCGGATTGCGCGGCTACGCGCAGAAAGATCCATTAGTAGAATATAAAAAAGAAAGCTACCGAATGTTCCAATCTTTATTAGGTATGATTGAAGAAAATATAATTTCCACTATTTTCAAAATTCAGGTTGTTAAGAAAGTTGAGTCGCCGATGGAGAATAAAAATATCTCTATGAACGGGGGAGATGAGACTGCTTCTTCTTCCGCTCCGCAGGTCAAGATGAAGAAGGTGGGGAGGAATGAGTTGTGTCCTTGTGGGAGTGGGAGGAAGTTTAAGAAGTGTTGTATGGGGAAGTAGATAAAAAAATAATTAATGAAATTAAAAAAATGAATGAAATAATTTTAGTTAAATCGATACTCATTGGTAGTTTTTTTATTTTTATTGCTATGGTATGGTTTTTGGCTGGAAGGTTGCGTAGCAAAAGAACAGAAAATTGTAAAGAGTCAATGATAAATAATATAATTCATATAACAAAATTTAAAAAAGACAAGTATGGAAATTTAAAAGGTGTTTATAATAATAGAGAAATACTAATAAAAATTTATCCATTTGATGCATACGCCATGATAGAAAGTTCGTTTATAATTAATGTTGAAACTAATTTTTCTGATATGTCAGAGCAAACTCTTATTCCTAAATCATACTTTATTCTGAATAAAAAAGAACCCCGTTTTTCTTTGGGAGGAAAATTAAATACAGATTCCAATAATCTTTTTAATATAAAAAATAAAATAAATTTATCGTCTGAAAATAAAATTAAACAAAAGTCAGAAATTCTTTTAAGAAATAAATGTTTCAACACTTATACAAAATTAAAGGTTCAAGCACCATCTAAAAAATATATTCAGAATAGAGGAAAAGTTATTTTTGAGAAATTAAATAGTGAAATTATTAAAGATCCAGATTCTCTTAAAATAGCTATGGATATTGTAGTTGACATAGCGAAGCAGATGGACGAGACAAAAATAGCAAAACGCAATTAAAAAAATTTTGAGACTTCCGTCAGAGTCCTCTGTGGAGAGACTCTGACGAGGCGGGAAACTATGCGGGAAAATTTGACAATTAAGCAATTCTCATATAAATTTAATCTTGTAGCATATGTTGGTTCAGGACTCTGTCCTAAATCGGATATTTCTTGAAGTGTAATTTAAAAACGATAATTGGTTATAGTTACACTCTAAGAAATATAGGGTTCAGGTCAGGAGACCTGAACCAACGACGAATTGTAGCAGTGGATTCCTGCCTCCGCAGGAATGACGATGATAAACTTTATAACTTTTAACTTTATAACTTTTAACTCTGATGTCCAGTAAACGAAAAACTCTTTTAAATTTTTTCCTCATAATCCTCTTGGCGGTATCAACCGTCTATATTGTCTATCCGAAAAATGAAGGGATTAAAATAAATAATTACGGGATAAATTATTATAACGATTTGAAATTTCATTTGGGACTTGATTTGCAAGGCGGAACGCATCTTGTTTACCAATCCGACTTGTCTCAAATAGAAGAGGAAGACAGAAGTTCGGCGATAGAAGGCGTGCGGGATGTGATTGAAAGACGAGTAAACGCTTTTGGCGTGTCAGAGCCGATTGTGCAGACGACGAAAAATGATCGTTTGATAGTTGAACTAGCTGGTGTGAGCGATGTTAATCAGGCGATAAATATGATTGGCGAAACTCCCTTTTTGGAATTTAAAGAAGAAATGAACGAGGAGGAAAAGAGTAATTTGAGAGATCAATTTAAAGACGCTAATATTCCCGAAGAATATTTAGCGCAGTTTTTTTATAAAAACACAGAGCTCGGCGGAAAGCAATTAGATCGCGCCGATGTTGCTTTTAATCCAAATACTTACGAGCCAGAAGTCCAGCTTCAATTTGACAGCGAGGGTAAAGATTTATTCGGTGAAATTACAGGCAGGAATGTCGGAAAAAAAGTCGCTATCTATTTGGACGGAATGCCAATCAGCATTCCAGTTGTAAACGAACCAATAACTGACGGGAAAGCGGTTATCTCTGGAAATTTTTCAATTGACGAAGCAAAATTATTGGTCCAGCGATTGAACGCTGGCGCTTTGCCGGTCCCAATAAATTTAATAAGCCAGCAAACCGTAGATGCCAGCTTGGGCAAAGACTCTGTTCAAAAAAGTCTTGTCGCTGGATTATTGGGATTGGTTTTACTGTCGTTGTTTATGATTATTTATTATAGAATGCAGGGCGTTATCGCTGTTGTCGCTTTGCTTATTTATTCCTGCGCGGTTTTATCCCTATTTAAATTCATTCCAATTACTTTGACTTTATCTGGAGTTGCCGGATTTATTTTATCTATCGGAATAGCGGTTGACGCGAACATCCTTATTTTTGAAAGAATAAAAGAGGAAATTAGAAAAGGAAAAACCATAAACATTGCGATTGAAGAAGGTTTTGCCAGAGCATGGAATTCAATTTTTGATTCTAATGTTTCTACAATTATAACCTGCATCATTCTTGCCTATTTCGGCACAAGCATAATTGAAGGATTTGCCATCACACTTGGAATAGGCGTCGTC
>DAOWDU010000027.1 GCA_030638825.1 bacterium
AGCAAGAGAAAACAAAAAATAGAAATCACAATCCCCTCTTCTGACGATTCTAAAGCATTACTCCAAAAATTATCGGACTTATTAAAATCTGTTCCAGCTGGAGATTGCGAAGTTTATTTGTTATTGAATTTGATTGATGGGGGTTTTAGGAAGATTAAGACTAGTCGGGATGTTGAGGATGGGGAGAAGGTTTTGAGGGAGATTGGGAATATTGTTGGAGATGAAAATTTGAAATTTGCGAATCCAAAAATTTGACAAATATTACCATTTAAATTATTATAAGGATACTGGTTATAGGAGGTAATAAAATGCGTTGGAATAATCAAATCAGAGAACCTGGATTAATTTTGGATGTTAGACAATCGCATCCAATCGCATATCTGAAAGGAATCGGAAAGATTTCCAAAATAATCCCCTTAGGTGTTGATAAAGGAGAGCTTACCCTTGGGTATGTAGTAAAAATTTCTCCCGATATTAATATTTCTGGAACTTATAATTTGGAAATTATAAATAATATCAAGAAAGGAAAAGAGGATATCTTAACTGGAAAGATAAAGGAATATCGTTCCGAATTTCCGTGGAATAGAATAATAATGACAGTAACAACTTAAAGCTGAAACCTCAGCTTTGTTTTTTTTGACAATATCCCAAAAATCATATAAACTAAATTCAGAAGTGATTGGAACGGCTACCAACTGCTCTTCTCTATATTAAGAGAATCCTAAATTAATAGGACTAAACTTCTAAACAATTTGAAAGTTGCTTTAATTATATTAAGGAATTTGGGTGGAACCGTTCTAAATTATTTAGAATCCCAAAGCGCAAGTATTCTTGGGCTTTTTTATTTAGAAATATTTTTTTGTCATTCCCAACTTGATTGGGAATCCAGATGAAATTTCATCAAGAGTTATTTCAGGGTAAAAATTTTGCAAACAAACCAACAGAAATATTTCTGATATTTCAATTATAATAATGATATTTATAATTTGAAGATATTTCATCTGGATTCCCGCCTCCGCGGGAATGACAAATAAAAATTATTATTAAAATGTTTAAATGTTAATATGTTAAAATAAATTATATGAACAAAGAACAAAAATTAGAAATCAAACGACACTCCTTGGCGCACATTTTAGCGACTGCGGTTTTGGAAATGTTTCCCGAAGCAAAATTCGGCGTGGGACCGAATATTGAAAATGGGTTTTATTACGATTTTGATCTGCCAAGAACTTTGATCCCGGAAGACTTGCCGATTTTGGAAGAGAAAATAAAAGAGATAATTAAGAAGAACTTGCAATTTGAAAAACAGGTTGTAAATCATGACAAAGCCGTTGAACTTTATAAAAAAGCCGGGCAGGACTATAAAGTGGAAATTCTAAAAGACGAGGCAAAAGATGAAGAAGTTTCACTTTACAAAACTGGAGAATTCGTGGATTTATGCAAAGGACCGCATTTAGATTCTACCGGGGAAATAGATTTTAGAAGTTTTAAGCTATCTAAAATTGCCGGCGCGTATTGGCGCGGGGATGAGAAAAATAAAATGCTCCAGAGAATTTACGGCATCGCTTTTAATGATAAAAAAGAATTAGCGGAATATCAAGCAAAAATGAAAGAAGCGGCAAAAAGGGATCATCGGAAATTGGGAAAGGAATTGGATTTATTTTGCTTTTCCGATTTAGTCGGTCCGGGATTGCCCTTATTCGCTCCAAAAGGAGTTGTCATTATTGACGAACTAAGAAAACATATTGAAAAAGTTTGCGCGGGATATGGGTTTCAAAAAGTGATGACTCCGCATTTGGCAAAGATAGATTTATATAAATTATCAGGACACGCAGATAAATTTGGCAAAGAGTTGTTTCATGTTTCTTCAGAACAAAAACATGATTTTGTAATGAAACCGGTTCAATGCCCGCACCAAACACAAATTTACGCTTCAAAACAACGATCATATCGTGATTTGCCTATAAGATATATGGAATCAGAAAAACAATACAGAGCTGAAAAATCAGGAGAAGTTGGCGGGTTGAATAGGGTTTATGCGATTACGGTTGAAGACGGTCATTCTTTTTGTCGCGTAGAACAGGTGAAAGAGGAAGTGAAAAATATGGTAAATATAATTAAAGATTTTTATAGCGCTCTTGGTCTTTGGGAAAA
The DNA here is from genome assembly GCA_030638825.1 of bacterium. Classification (GTDB taxonomy): domain Bacteria; phylum Patescibacteriota; class Minisyncoccia; order JAHIHE01; family JAGLIN01; genus JAGLIN01. The sequence goes on from DAOWDU010000027.1 coordinate 2,155, forward strand.
TCATTGGGTCTCTCTTTCTGTAAGAGATTATAACCATCCGGAAAAATATATTGGAGAACCTAAAGATTGGGATAAGTGCGAAAAAATGTTAGAAGATGTTGCGGAAGAAATGAAATTAGACGCTAAAAAAATTGAAGGAGAGGCCGCTCTTTATGGTCCTAAACTTGATTTTATGTTTAGAGATTCTATCGGAAAAGAAATTCAGATTCCAACCGTTCAGCTTGATTTCGCCACGCCAAAACGATTTAATTTAGTTTACACAAACGAAAAAGGGAAAGAAGAATTTGTTGTAATGGTCCATCGCGCTATATTGGGATCTTACGAGCGTTTTTTAGCTCTTTTAATAGAACATTTTGCTGGCGCTTTTCCGCTCTGGCTCTCCCCTATTCAAGTTAAAATCCTGCCGGTATCTTCTGAAAAACATATTGATTATGCTCAAAAAGTAAACTCTCTACTTTTAGAAAATGATATTAGATCGGAAATTGATGATAGTAATGAGAGTATTGGTAAAAAAATACGAGACTCAGAGAAGCAGAAGATTCCATATATGCTTGTTGTTGGAGAAAAGGAAGCTGAAAATAATTCAGTGGCGGTGAGATTGAGAGGGTCAAGAGATATTAAAGCTATGGAAGTTGAAAAGTTTATTGAGAAAATTAAGAAAGAAATTGACGAAAAAAAATAAGAGACAATAATATCTCTTATTACTGAGAACTTATTTTTAAAAATTCTCAAATATTTTTGCGAGTTCTTTTTGTGTCACAAGTTTTGAAAAATCTATTGCAGAATTAGATCGTCCAACAAACCTGAAATTGTATGTTATGTTTCTAGAAGCTTTGAAGAATCTTTTTATAGTGCCAGAATATTCTTCTTTGAACATCAAATCTGCTACGAGCACTATATTGAACATTCCTCCAAGACCTGTCACAATAGCGGGAATCCAAGAGTTATTTCCGAATTTTAGTTCAACTTTATCTCCTTGAATTAATCCATTATCACACTCTCCAAGAATAAATAAATGTCCTTGAGAAAATAATGGAAGCTTCTCTAATAATAAAAATTTTGTCATTATCAGACCTCCTATGTTTTTCATTTAAACAGGTAATTTAAATTTTGTCAATAATATCTGAGATTCCTGTTGTCAATTATATTTAAACTATGAAATACCACATCAAAACCTACGGTTGTCAAATGAATTATTCTGATTCGGAGAGAATTGCGAGTGTTTTGGAATTGGCGGGATATAAAAAAACAGCGCAAGAAAGCGATGCTGATTTGATTGTGATTAATATGTGCAGTGTCAGAAAATCAGCGGTGGACAGAATAGCTGGAAATTTTAAGAAGTATAAACAATATAAGAAAATAAATCCAAACTTAAAAATAGTTTTGACAGGGTGTGTTTTAGAGAGTGATAGAGAGAGATTTGAGAAATTGTTTGATGTCGTAGAGACGAGGCACTGCCTCGTCTCTACAGCGAAGCCTCACTATCAAAACAAATTTTCCGCTTATGTGCCGATTATGACTGGATGTAATAATTTCTGTTCTTACTGCGTTGTGCCATATACAAGAGGAAGAGAAAAATCAAGACCAGCGGAAGAAATAATTGGCGAGATTACAGGATTGGTTGATAATAAATATAAAGAAATTATTTTGTTGGGGCAGAATGTAAATAGCTACAAGTCAAAAGTTCATAAAGTCGAAAGTCAAAAGTGTGATTTTCCGAAATTATTAAAACTAATCAACAACATCCCCGGCAATTTTTGGATTAGGTTTTTGACAAGTCATCCGAAAGATATGACAGAAGAATTAATTAAGATAATCGCGAGATGCGAAAAAATAACGCCGCATATTCATCTTGCGCTTCAATCTGGAGATGATGAGATTTTGAAAAAAATGAACAGAAAATATACGGCGGAACATTTTTTAGATTTAGTAAAGTTGATTAGAAAATATATTCCAGATGTTACAATCACAACAGATATAATCGTCGGATTTCCTGACGAGACAGAAAGGCAATTTCAAAGAACAGCTGAAGTTATGAGGGAAGCGAAATTTGATATGGTTTATATAAACAAATATTCCCCTCGCGCTGGTACGGCTTCTTATAAAATGAAAGATGATGTGAGTTGGGAAGAAAAAAAGCGCCGTGAAAAAATCTTGACGGAGATTCTAAAAAAAACAGCTTTGGAAAATAATCGGAAATATGTTGGGAAAATCGTTGAGGTTCTGGTTGAGAAGATTGATGGGAGTTTTATTTATGGAAAGACGAGGAGTTTTAAAAATGTAAAGATGGGAATTAAGAATCGGGAATTAGGAATTAAGAAGGGAGAATTTTTAGAGGTAAAAATTACTAAAGCTAAGTTTTGGAATTTGGAAGGAGAAGTTGTGAAATAAAAAATCTGCACTTGGTTTAGTACAGAATAATGAATTTTCCTCCCTTTTCGGGAAATAAAACTTGTTTCGCTTCTACTTTTGGCATTTTTTCTTTTATTTCAATTCCTTTTGGGAATTTAAAATAATACCATAAATATAAACTTATCTCGCTTTCTATTGCCCATGAAGGACGAAGTAAATATGAACTTGCGACAATTGAGTTCGGAGAACTGGGAGGAGGAAAAATAGTTCCGATAGAAAAATATCTCGGCTCAGAAACATAAACAGTTACTTCAACAATATCGTTCTCAAAATCAATTGATTTAATATCTACCTTTTTCCATCCCTTTATTTTATTTTTGATAAATTCCTCAATATCCTCAAAATTCCCCTTTTCTATAGTTGCCGTAATTGTCACTTCATGTGTAAATATTATTTTCTCGTCTTCTATTCCCGCTAAATATACCATTTTTATCAACCTCCTTTTTTTTCACTCTATCACTCCTAAAATCTTTGTCAAATAAAAAAAAAGATAAACCTTCTAGTTTATCTTAAATTGAAATTACTACATAATATCCTTCTTTTAATATTCTTTCTCCCTCCTCAGTTGTTTTAGCTATTTCAACCATATTATCCCAATCAAGCCCGATTGAGAAAAACCTCTCCGATGATTGAAGTCCTTTTATGGTAAACTCATCTTTTTTTGACAACAGCTGTGCCGTTTTATATTTTTTTAAAACCTCGTTTTCTCTTTCAGTGAGTTTTGCTTTTCCTATTCCTGTCAAAAAATATCACCTCTATTAAAAATAATAATATATAAAAATAAAAATGTCAACCCTCCAATCTCTTATCGTCATCCTCGGTCCCACCGCTTCAGGAAAAACTGAAATGGGTTTTAAGCTTGCCAAAAAATATAACGGTGAGATTATCAACGCTGATTCACGACAGATTTATAGGGAGATGGATATTGGGACAGGAAAAACGGATATTCAATATTCAATATTCAATATTCCCGTTCATCTAATCAATATCAAAAACCCCAATCAAAAATTCTCTTTGTCTCAATATAAAAAAATAGCAATCAAGACAATAAATAATATCCATAAAAAAAATAAAATCCCTATTCTTGTTGGCGGAACGGGTTTGTATATCAGCACGATTGTTGATAATCTTGAAATTCCAAAAGCAGCGCCGAATAAGAAGATTAGAGAAAGATTAGAAAAACATACAGAAAAATATTTATTTAAGAAACTTAAAAAAATAGATTTAAAGTCGGCAAAAACTATTGGCGAAAATAATAAAAGAAAATTAATTAGGGCTTTGGAAGTTTGTGAAATTACAGGCAAACCTTTTTCATCGCAACAAATTAAAGGAGAGCCGTTATTTAATGTTTTACAAATCGGAATTAAAACAGATCGCGAAAAGTTATATAAAAAAATAGATGAACGAGTAGACGAAATGATAAGAATAGGCTTAATTAAAGAAACAAAAAAACTGTCTAAAAAATACAGTTTTGATTTGCCAGCAATGAGCGGAATTGGTTATCGGGAGATTGGACAATATTTGCAAAATAAAATCGCCTTAGAAGAAGCAATTCAAAAAATAAAATTTAGAACTCATCAATACGCGAGAAGACAGATGACATGGTTTAAACGAGACGGGAGGATTGAGTGGGTTGAAAATTATAGTGAAGCAGAGAAGCTTTTTGTTTCTGTCATTGCGAGGAATGAAGTTGAGCGATAGCGAAACGGAATGACGAAGCAATCCCGTAACTATGCAAGATGAATTTAGTTACGGGATTGCTTCGTCGCCTTCTCTTCGCTACGCTCAATCGGGCTTCTCGCAATGACAGATAGTTGTCTACCCACACATCTCCCATCCCGCTTTCTCAAAAACCGCCAACGCTTCTTTTTCTAAAATCCCCGTTACCACTTCTGGAGGATTAGAAAAAATCGGTTTAAATTTCAATAACTCTTTATCTTCCAAAATATTCCATTTAGAATATCCGCCCATTTGCGGAGATAAAAGAGCAAAAACAACGCGCTTGAATTTCAGTTCGCGCATCATAAAAGCGCACATCGGGCATGGCTCGCAGTTAGAATAAATTGCGTATTCAGATAAATCAGAAGTTTTCAGAAGTTTCTGTGCTTTTCTCATTGCCAATATTTCAGCATGTTGTGTAACATCATTTTCTTTAATTTTATTCCTCGCCTCAACAAGAATACCTTTTTCATTTGCGATAACACACCCAAACGGATTATCTCCAAGTCCCAAAGCTTTTTCTGACAATTGAATACACCGCCGCATATATTTTTCA
>DAOWDU010000057.1 GCA_030638825.1 bacterium
GACAATTGCATATTTGAGTTTAAAGTTTATAAAATAGAAAGTTTTTTATAAAGTCGGACTTTATAACTTTATGGACTTTATAACTTTCAACTATTCAAACCACTTCTCCATCTCCTTCGCTCCAACTCTTTTCTTTCTCATCACCATTTTCCTTTTCTTCAAAAACAACGGGACATCATGATATAGATCTTTTAAAATTCCAAATGTAAATCTTTCAAAAATCGCCATATACACCCAAGCGCCGATTTCTTTTATCATAAATTGCGGCAAGTGTTTTGTAAAGAGCAAAGATGGAAAATCGTTTTTGATCTGCATTAATCTTTGATGCTTAAATGAAAGATACTTCGCGCGATTGTTTATTTTTCTTCTTTCTCTGATCATATTTAGGTAACTTTTCGCCATACTATCTCCCGATCCGCGGCCATGATAAGCAACTGCTTGCGGAGTATAAACCGCTTTCCATCCAGCCAACCTCAACCGCCACGCCAAATCCACATCCTCCTTATACAGAAAAAAATTCTCGTCAAAATATTCATAAACACACCCCTCGCCCCTCTCAAGAGGGGAATTAAATAGTCCCCTCTTGAGAGGGGGTTGGGGGTGTGTTAAATCCAATTTCTCCAATTTTACATCTTCCAACGCTTCTTTTCTATAAATTGGCACAGCGCCGTCAACGCCAAAAATCTCCGCTTCTTTTTCAAATTGCCCTTCGTCCGCCTGTCCTTGTCCGATGCAAACTATTCTTCTGTTTTTAAACATCATCAGACCAGTCGTGTCAATTATATTTAATTTAGAATTTTCTTTATCTTTGCACAATTCATTCTTATCAAAATCATATCTTAATAATTTCCCCTGAACAGCCCCAACTTTCGGATTATTGAAAAGCTTCAAAGCATTTTCAATATAATCTTCCGTCAGAATCGCGTCAGAATTCAAAAGCAAAATAAAATCACCTTTCATAATCCGCATTGCTTCATTATGCGGCCGCCCAAAACCAGCATTTTCGTTATTTTTGACATACTTAATATTATTACACTCTAAAGAGTGAACTCCAGATAAATTTTGGAGTTCAGGTTTCAACCTGTAATTTTTAGCAATATTTTTTCTTTTTTCTTCCCACCCTAAAACTCTTTTTTCAATTTCCTCCCTCGTCCCATCCGTGGAATTATTATCAGTTATAATTATTTCCAAATTCGGATAGCTTTGATTAACTGCCGATTCAATCGCCTCAAAAATAAACTTCTTATCGTTATAATTTATAACGCTAATTGTAATAATTGGAATGTTAATATGTTTAAATGTTAAAATGTTAATATGCTTTTGTGTTCTCGGAAGGAATCGAACCTTCATCACAGATTCCGCAAACCTGCGTTCTATCCGTTGAACTACGAGAACAGATATCTTATTTATTCTTTTTTAAATATTCATAAAAATCTTCATCGGATAAATATTCTTCATCAGCGCTATTTTTATTTTCAAAGCCGACTAAAGTTTCTTCTTGTTTTTCTTCTGGCAAAAAATATTCTAAGGCCGCGCGAATGTAATACGGATCCTGCTTCGCAAGCTGAATTTCTTTAACTGGCAAAATAGCGTTTTTAAGCCTGAACTTGAGCAAATCAAAATCATCGTTTTGAATAACCTCAAATGATTTAATGTCATCATATTTATAAATTACATCGCCGATAATTATTCCGTCCAAATCAATCTTGCATTTAATATTTTTCGGCTTGCGGCTAATTTGAAAAATCACGACTATAATTAAAAGAGAAAATGTCGCAACAACAATAAGATTTTTCTGAGACAACGACCAGGCAATCATCAGCACAGCAGCTCCGACACTAAGATAATACCAAAAAATTTCTTCCCTCGTTCTCACAAATTCCGGCGCCGTCCACTCCGCAAGATACTCCTCTTTTTTTATATTTTTTATTTTGCTTTTTTTAATTGTTTCTCTAGTTTTTTTGTTTATCTCTTTATTTTTTACAGTTTTTATTTTTTTACTTTTTTTTGTTTTACTTTTCTTGCTCACGACTACCGATTTCTTTTTAATATTTTTAATTTTCTTTTTTATTTCTTTGAGCATATACTTTATTTTTATCTTTTATCTTGATTATATATTATCATTTTAATAAACATGAGTAAAGAAAAGAATCAAGTTAAAATGAAAAGATTAAATGCTTGTTTAAATGTTAAAATGTTTAAATGTTAAAATGACTATTGCCAAACCCAAAACATAATGCTATTTTACCTAAAGAAGTTATAAATTATTTGTTATCAGTTATGGGTTAATATCACGGAGAGTTGGCAGAGCGGTCGAATGCACCGGTCTTGAAAACCGGAGGGCCTTCACGGGTCCCGGGGGTTCGAATCCTCCACTCTCCGCCACGACATTTTAACATTTGAACATACTAACATTTTAACATATCTTTATTAAACCCTTTAATAAATTAAAATGATTGTTAATATGTTAAAATGTTTACATGTTAAAATGATTTTGGAGAGGTGCCTGAGTGGTTGAAAGGGGCACCCTGCTAAGGTGTTAGGTCTTCACGGGCCTCGAGGGTTCGAATCCCTCCCTCTCCGCCAACGGCATTTTAACATTTGAACATATAAACATTTAAACAAATAAACAAAAATTAAATTTGTTCAGAAAAAATTTATCTGTGTTTATCTGTGCCTTTAGTCAGTGTTCATCTGTGTCCTATCATTTCGTTTTCAAAAAACCGATGCCTTGCGCATCAGTTTTTTTATTTCAAAAATATTCCCCAAAAAACTCAACCTTTATATCCGCAAACTCGCGGTTGTTTTATTATCTCTTCATCTAAATTATTTTCGTCTCCCCTTAATAAACTCCACTTCAACAAAGGAGGCGCTACTAAAGTAGTCAAAATAATCATAATTACAATCGCGCCGAAGATTGAGTCGTCAATGACACCAATTTCTTTTCCGACGCCAGCGAAGATTAAACCAACTTCACCGCGGGAGATCATTCCGATGCCGACCGTTAATTTGCTTGCCTGTTTACAACGAACTCCCAGCCCGCACGCCTGTTTGCCAATAATTGAAGCGGCGGTAATGCCGAGAGCGATCAAAATAATTTTCGGATCAAGAAAAACATCCAGCTTAACCTGGATGCCCATTAAAACAAAAAAGATTGGCACAAAAATGCAGTAGAGTGGTTTGATTAAAACTTCAATGTGATGTTCTCTTTTGTTTTTAAAAGAAACATCATCAAGAACAAGCCCCGCCGCGAAAGCGCCGACGATTGTCGCCAATCCCGCCATATCCGCCAGGTAGCTCATTACAAATAAAAAAAGGAATGCCGTCACAATCTTCATTCCTTCCACTTTCATTTTTGAAACCCAGGCGCCGATTTTTGGAGAAAGCCAGAGACCGATTAAAATAGAACCGACTAAAAATATTACTGAAGTTGCGCTGATATAAGCGATTGAACTGGCGCTCACTACTCCGGAAATAACAATCCCGCAAACGATAGAGAGGATTATTAAACCTAGAACATCATCAACCACCGCCGCGCCTAAAATAATTTTCGCTTCGGGAGTATTTAATTTATTCAAATCTTTCAAAACTCGCGCCGTAATTCCGACAGAAGTGGCGGTCAAAGTTGCGCCGATAAATAAATGAACATTAAATCCCGCTTCGGGAATAATCCAACTGCTTACAAAATATCCCAAGATCATCGGAGCGACAACTCCGATTATCGCTACTAAAAATGATGAAATTCCAACTTTCATCATTTCTTTTATATTTGACTCCAGCCCAACTTGAAAAAGAAGAATCATCACGCCAAGACGAGCCATAATATCAATGCCTTCCGATTCAAATAAATGTCCGAAAGAAAATGCGCCACCAGTAAGTAAAAACACATTCCCAATTAACATTCCAAAAACCAGCTCTCCCAAAACAGCAGGCTGGTTCATTTTTTCAAACAATTCCCCGCCAACTTTCGCGGCGAGTAAAATAATAATTAATCCAAGCAACACTGGCGCGATCGGATCAGAATGATGAGCGCCATTTGTTGCTTCTGAATTAGCGAATGATATTAAAGGAAACGCAAAGATTATTAAAATTATTACCGCGCTAAAAAAGTTTTTTAGATTTTTCATTTTTAGTTATCTTCGTGTAAATATTAGTTTCGTTAGTGTTTTTTATTTATTCACTAACAATAATATAGAATACAACTTTTTGTTAGAATGTCAAGAGTGTAAAATAAAAATATTGAATATTCAATATCCCAATATTTAATATTTTAATTTCTAAACCACATTATTCCTCGGCCGATATTGCAACGCCTCAGCGACATGGGCGCTTTCTATATTTTCCTTTTCTTCAAGATCCGCAATCGTTCTGGCCAATTTTAAAATTTTATAATACGAGCGAGCGCTCAGCTGAAATTGGCTCACCGCTGTTCTTAAAATATCAATTGTCGGGCCGCTGATTTTGCATAGCTCTTTCACATCCTGCGAACTCATCTCTGAATTAGAAATAATCTTTTTGTCCTTAAATCTTTCCTGCTGAACTCCTCTCGCTTTTTCTACTCGCTCCCTAATTGACTTTGACGATTCAGCTGGCTCATCCTCAGAAAGTTTTTCAAATTTAATTCGCGGCACCTCAATGTGTAAATCTATTCTGTCAATCAGCGGTCCTGAAATTTTCTTTTGATATTTTATAATCTGCGTCGGCGAACAGCTGCAATCGCGATCAGGATCAGTTGAATATCCACACGGGCAGGGATTCATACTGGCGATTAAACTAAACTTAGCGGGAAAAGTAAGCGTGCCTTGCGCGCGCCCGATTGTGATAATTCCATCCTCCAATGGCTGACGAAGATTTTCCAAAACGGTCCGCGGGAATTCGGGTAGCTCGTCTAAAAATAAAATACCCCGATGCGCTAAACTGATTTCGCCCGGTTTTGGAAATTGCCCTCCGCCAACCAAAGACGGCGCGCTTGCGCTGTGATGCGGAGTTCTAAACGGCCGCGCGCTAATCAACGGTTTATCGTGAGGCAGCAATCCAGCGATGCTATAAATTTTCGTCACTTCAAGCGCCTCCTCTTTCGTCATCCGTGGCAATATTGTCGGAACCGTTCTGGCGATAAGCGTCTTCCCAGTCCCGGGAGGCCCGCTCATCAAAATATTATGTCCCCCGCTCGCTGCAATTTCTATCGCTCTTTTGACATGCTCCTGTCCTTTGACATACGACATATCAACTGTAAAATCAGTGTCTTCAATAAAGTCATCAACATCCCTAATTTTCGCTGGCTCTATAATTTTTATTTTATTCAAATGATCAATAAGCTCCAGCAAATTATCAACTGGAATTATATCAATCCCTTCAACCAAACTCGCTTCTTTTTCATTCACTTTCGGAATATACAATTCTTTATATCCTTTTGCCTTTGCATAAATCGCAACAGGCAACATTCCATTCGTATGCCGCAAACTCCCATTAAGCGCTAACTCTCCAACAAACAAACTATCTTTCAGATCAGCGTTCACTTGCTCGGACGCTGTCAAAATTCCAACAGCAATTGGCAAATCATAAGACGGACCCTCCTTTTTTATATCCGCTGGCGCCAGATTTATCGTCACCCGCGTCGTCGGATACTGATACCCCGAATTTTTTATCGCCGAGCGAACCCTCTCTTTTGATTCCTGAACAGCAGTGTCCGGCAAACCAACAACCGTAATTCCGCCCAGCCCAGCAGTGATGTCCAATTCCACTTCTACTGGCTCACAGTCTAACCCGATCACAGCGCAGGAGTTTACTTTTGAAAGCATAGGTTTTGAGTTAAAAAGTTAAAATATTATTTACAAACGCTCTTAACTAAAAATATATCACAGACAATATTCATGGTCAATTTTCTTGTTTCTTGTTTTTCAAAAAATAAATTTGATGTCAAACCAATATAGAAATGTCCTACTTCCTCCAAAGTAGAAATGTCCTACTTGATTGAAATTAATTATCTTGCATATTCTATTTGTTGTTTCAGATCTATTGTTTTGCTGAATAAGAAAGGTTTTCTCCATGGATGATC
>DAOWDU010000053.1 GCA_030638825.1 bacterium
AGTGAAAAGGATGTCATCAAAATCAGCCTGCGCGTTTGCGGCGAGGTTGTCATCAGAAGTTAGATTTATTAAAACAGGGAAATTAACTAAATCTGTCGCCAGAGTATCCGGTATTTTTGATTCATCAATAGTTATCGCTTTCCTATATGACCAGCTTGTCAAAGCAGTCGGGCTCGCCACTTCCTGTATTCCTATTTCATAAAATGTAGATGAATCTGATTGGTTGTTATATTCTGTCGCGATCCAATCCGCTGAGCGGGCGGTGGAAGAGATGCGGACTTCGTCGAGTGTGCCGTCTAAATGAGACCAATCTGGAAGGTCTCCGAGTAATAAATGAGTTGTTGTCAGATTTATTGGTCCAGTTGATTGAGGATAATTATTTTCTTCCACTCCATTTCTATAGGTTATTACATTGCTACCATTATAGGTTAAAGCCAAATGTTCCCACTGCCCTAAAGAAGGCTCCCATGCATGATTTTTATAACCACCTTGATCAATTTCAAATGATACAGCATCATCCCATGTCCATATCCAGTATTCTCTCAAGGTATTAGTACCTTTTGCAAGTATTCCCCCAGCAGGAACCCAGCTATCTAGTTTCAACCAAAATGAAACTGTAACATAATCAACATTAAGAGTGTTGTCATTCCCGCAATCCACAAAATCATCCGTCCCGTCAAAATCCAAACTCCCATCAACCTGCCCCGCGACTTGATCTTCTGTCAACATCGTTCCGCTAGAAGTCCCGTTATTTAAATTACCTGTAGAATCAATCATCTGCGGAGCGCCGCCTGACGGGTCTTCGTTCATATGCTGAACCATTTCAAAATCACTATCCCAAGTTCCTCCTGCCGCGTCCCATTGATCATCACAGCCAGCGTTGCCGTAATAGAGATAAATCTCCGTATCAGCCGAAGCGGAAAGAGACGGAATTTTGACCCAGGCGATAAGCTCCCCTGTCGTGTTCGTATATTTCTCTATCTCATGCGAAAGCTTCGTCTGCCCGTCAGAAGAAGTGAACAAAAAATCCCCGCCGTCTGTCTGTCCGACATTTCCGCCGCTACCCGTGTCTTTCCAATCATCATCCAATCTATTGACGAGGACCGGGAAATTCGCTTGATCCGTGTTAGGAACTTTCGTATTATCAATCGTGATCTTCTTCCGAAACCCCCACCCGGCAGTTCCATACCAGCTCGCCGCCTCCGCGTTTTGCGATTCCAAATAAGGCGGATCCAAAGAAAAATCAACCGGCGCGAAAACACCGATTATTGTCTGGAATACAATTAGAAAAGCAAGCGTCAAAGAAATCGCTTTTCTTGAAAAAGATTTATTCCCTTTTTGTTTTATTCTATAGTATATTCTTTTTGCCATATTATATTAAAGATACAATAATCACTAATATTAACTTTTTATATTTTAACACACTTTTAAAATTTTTGAATACTGCCTGTAATCTTCCCGCAATTATCCCGCAATTTATCCCGCAATGACTTTATTTTATATATTTAAAACATAACATGTTGCTGCGCCTTTACCTGCTTTTTTTAATAATTTTAGAGATACAAGTTCCACTAAATAATTTTGCGCCATTCTTTCTTTAACATTCAAAATATCAACCACATCATTACTCGTCACTCTTCCCATCGTCATCATAAAATCCATAATCTTTATTTGTTTCTTATCTAAATAAACCTGTCCGCCAATTTTGGCGTAATTTTTGCCTCTGGTCCTGTGTATTTTATCTTGATAACTTTATTTCCTCTGCGGCTCACCACAAAAACTTTATTCTTTCTGAATTTCCCGCACTTGTCTTTATCCAAAGTATTTTTAGTCGCCAGACGATGGATTTCAAGAACAGTTTTAACAGTGATTTTCTTTTTCTCTCCCGCGAATTTAGAAACATAATACAAAGCGTCGCGATAATTTTTTACTTCAAAAATATCTCGTTTTGGCGCGTCCACTTTCTCGTTGGCTAAAACTTTTTCAACTTCATACCGGTTTAAAATATTTCCTTCAATGCTCGTTGATGAATGAATCATCCTAATCATCGCCTGCCTCCTCAATCTTGCCTCCTGTTTCGGCAAAATCGGAACTCGCAAAACCAGCGATTTTACATCAACAACTTTCAATAAATTATTTAGAATGGAATTAGTAATTGTGTATTTAGGATGGAACATACGACATAAAGAACATTAACTTTTTACATTTTAACACATTTTTTGAATTTTAGGAAATAAAGTTATCCTAAGTTCAAGAATTAAACAATACAACAACTTTACCTAAAACACAGTTTTAAATCTCCCAAACATCAAAAATCTTATAACCCAAAAACTGGTCGCTTTTCTTATCAATAGATATTATAGACAAATCAAGATCTGGATATAATTCAGAAAAGTTTTTATATTTGGATTTTTTAAAATTAGCCGGATTAACTTTAACTTCAAAGGCTCTTTTTTCATTCACGATAAAATCAACTTCATTCTTCTGCGCGGTTCGCCAAAATTTTAACTGGTCTTTTTGAAACAATTCTCGCTCCTCCGTCTGTGTTTTCATCAGTAGCGTTTTTAAGAGTAAGATAAGCATTTGCACTTTCAAGCTGGAGGAGAGTGCCAGACGAGATAGTGCCGATGCCGACGTTGCCACCAGAATTTACAACAAAATACTCATTAGTCCCACTATAAACACTATCATCATAATCCTCATCAGCATCCGCTTCTCTGATTCTAAAAGAGTTCCCGTTCCCAAACATAAAGGTTGCATCTACAGTTCCTGCTTTGAATGCACCCCAAGCACCATCCGTGCGTTTCACACCAAATGTAGGCGGGCAAAATTTCAATAGAGACGATTTTTTCAAAAACGATGCCTGTCGTTGGCTCCATAGTCTCCGCAGAGCTGTGGAGCCGTTCTGCAAACATCTCACATTCAGGCTCCACAGGGCTATCGCCACCATGGAACCAACGCTGAGAAACCTGAACTCCAGAAGCCACCGCAATCTCATCGCCCTTTCTTAATTTATGAACTTTCGTCCATTTGGTGTTTTCTAAAGTGTTGTGATATAATAAATCTGCGGTGGGCCCGGAATGGTTCGAGCTCTGTTTTGACATCAGAGTCTCCGGGGTTCGATACCCCGCGGGTCCACCGCCAAAAAAATTACGGCTCCTTGACAAACTATTTTTATCTGTTATACTCTTAACAGATGTCAAAACAGAGCTATTTGAATCATTTTGAGGTTCCAAAACTTCCGCTATTTCAGCGGATTTTTTGTTTATTTTTGACAAACTATTTTGATCTGTTATACTGTCAGAAAAGTGGATAACCGTAACAAATGGAGCATCTGTCGCATTGGCAGAACTCGCATCTAAAGAGTCTTTCTCGCAAGAGAAGGTCTCTTTTTGTTTCACCAAATAAGGATGATTAGCCGTCGTTCTAATATTCTTTCCTGACTCCGTTGTTAATTTATAAATCGGCTTCACGCCCATATCCATCAAACCATTAATTTTCGCAGGCACAAGTTCGCCTGTTTCTTCATTTAAAGATATAACATAATCACCTGCTTTAACTTCGTCAATACGAGTGTGTTTAATTTGATCATTGATTGGAAATTGGAAATTGGAAATTGGAAATTCTTTTGCCACTATCGCCAACAAAGTATCTCCCGTCACGCACTGTCCCGCGACATGCAAAGATGTACTCGGAGCTATTACTCAAGCCTCTTATTATTTTAGAAAATTGAAATAATTTTCTCATATTTATTTTTTTTATCGGAGTTTATTTTTGGAATTTATCCTTTAGGATTTCATTTTCGTGTGCGGTTATATTATAACACAGTTTTCTATAAAATACCAAAAGAGTTAATTCCGTTTTTTAGATTTAATTATGACCTTCTCATAAACCCTCTCATACCCATCAACCATCCTCTCAATCGTAAAATTATCTTCAACATGCTTTCTGCATTCTAATCTGTTTATTTGATTTATTTTTTTAATCGCCTTAATCATCTCCCGATCATCTTTAACCACAAAACCAGTCTTCTTGTCTTTTACGACTTCAGAGACTGAGCCTTTATTAAAACCGATTACCGGAGTTCCGCAAGCCATTGCTTCAGTCATTACAAGCCCAAATGGCTCTTCCCAAATCGTCGGAAACAAAAGCGCTTTGGCATTTTTTAATAATTTATTTTTTTGTTTTAAATCTACTTCGCCGATATATTTAATCTGTTTTCCGTCAATTATTGATTTCACGCTTTGAAAATATTCTTCGTCAGTTTCACAGGTTATATTACCGGCAATAATTAATTTTTCCTTTGAAATTTTAGCGGCATTAATCGCGTTCCATAATCCTTTGCCGTGATGAATCCTGCCAAGCCAAACAAAATAGTTTTTTGGTTTCTGATTAAACGAAAAATCTTTTAGATTTATACCATTGTAAATATTATCAACGAAATTTAATTTTAGATCTGTTTGCGTTCTTTGATTAAAACTAATACTTACAAAATTCGTTTTTCTGGAAAAATATTTCATCGTTACATATTCATCAGAATTTTTTTGTTTTGAATCAGGAAGAACATTATGAAGCGTCGTCAAAACTGGCGTCTTCGTTATTTCTGAAAATAATAATCCATTATCACCAGCATGATTATGAATTACATCGAATTCATCTGCGTATTTAAAAGCATTCGCCACATTGATTAAATTCTGCGACCGATGATACCAGTCAACTTTCATCTCAAAAAGCGACTTCGGAAAAACTGACTTTAATTTCGCTTTTGTCCTTGAATTTCCACTAGCAAAAAGCGTTACTTGATGACCTCTTTTAAGAAGCTCATTTGTAATCTTATCTGTCATAATCTCAATCCCCCCATATTTTTTCGGAGGAATCGTTTCCCAAAGAGGAGCAATTTGCGCGATTTTTAGTTTCTTCATTTTCTTGTTTTAATTGAAACATCAATTCTAATTTTTACCCGACAACAAAAATAGGATAGCAATTTATATCATTTTTTTGATCACATCTTTTTCTCGCCACTACCGCTAAATTCATCTTTTTATGAATAGATTTAATAGTAAAAAAAGCGCGCGGGATTTCTTTGAAATTATTTTTCACTTCTAAACCCAATTCTCGCCCGCCAGATAAACGCAAAATAAAATCAACTTCCTGTTTTTGTTTCGTCCGCCAATAATTAAAACTATATTCATTTTTGACCAATTGCCCGAACACCGCGTTTTCTAAAAGTTCTCCCAGATCTCCTCTATTTTCAAGCGAGCGAAAATCATCAGCAATATAATTTCGCAGTCCTGTGTCAAAAAAATATACTTTTGGATTTTTTACTATTTCTATTCTTTTATTTTTATAAAAAGGTCTAATTCGAGAACAAACAAAAGTTTTTTCTAAAAAATTAAGATATTTTTTTAGTGTCGGATAGCTATATTCCGATAAGATTCCTAACTCTCCATAATCAATTAAATTTCCGATTTGTAGGGATAGACCTCTAATTAATTTTTCCAGTTTATAATCGTCAATCAATCCTAAAATATCTCTCACTTCACGCAAAAAATATGTGTTATAAATATTTTTTAGCACCTCCTTTTTCTCTTCAACACTCTTTGATAAAACTACACGCGGATAACCGCCGTAAAGAACATATTTATCAAAATGTTTCAGCATCAAATTTTGCGTTTCTTGGCTCATTCCAAACTTCTCTCCATTTTTAAAACATTTATTGCCATTTAAAAATAACGGTAATAAATTTTTATCGTGATATCTCAAATATTCCTCAAAATCAAAAGGATATAAATTGAAAATAAAAACTCTGCCAACTAAATATTTTGTCGCGTTAATAACCAGATCAATAGCTGAAGATCCAGAAATAAAAATTTTTACTTTTTTGTTTTCTTTTTTATTCTGATCAAAAATATATTTCAATTTTTGCCCGCCATTTTTTGCGTATTGAAATTCATCAATAAAAAGATACGCCAAATTTTTAGCATACATTTCTCTGAAACTGTCAATATCATTTTCAAACAAATTCAATATTTTTTTATCGTCAAAACTTACACATTCCGTCCTCTTAAGTCCTGAAAAAATCTTATTCAAAAGAGTTGTTTTGCCCGATTGTCTTGGACCGACAACTGCAATAATTTCAGGAGTATCAATATATTTCAAAATGGTATCTTCTAATTTTCGCTTAACATACATATAAATAGACTATTATTACTAAAATTGAACTACGCTTTAATTATAGTATAACTATTTTAAAAGTCAACACTCATAACCGTGAAAATGCTAATATTTTTTATACTTTTTCACGGTTATGAATTTTACGCCTAATTTTGTTCGCTATCAATTTTTAGATTAATTTCATTCATAACAATATCTCCCTTAAATTCTTCAACGCCGTTTCTATCGGCAGAACTTGGATATTCCCATAATACTCTTTTTTACTCACAGAACAAAAAAGAAAAGACTTAGCTTTTGGATAATCCTGAGAAAAAGCTTGCAATCCTCTTAAATCTTTTTTGAAAACAGATTCTTTTCTTGACAAAATAGAAAATAGATGATATTATACAAATACCTTAACAAGTTTGTAAAGTATTATGTCAAATATTACAGAAAAGCTTTTAAAATTAGTTAATTCAAAAAAAACTGTTTTTACCACAGGTGATTTGATGTTGTTTTGGAATATTGAAAATAAAAATAGTCTGTGGGTTAATATTTCCAGAGCGTTAAAAGGTAAATATTTGGAAACTATCAGGCGAGGATTATATAAATTGGCGGGAGTGGAAATTGACAAGTTTGAGTTAGCTGGAAAATTGAAAAAGAGGTCATATATAAGTTTTGAAACTGTCTTGGCAAAAAATGGAATAATCAATCAATGGTATGGCGAATATTTTTCCGCTTCAGACAGAAAGTCAAAAATTGAAAATAAGTATGGTAAATTTGATTATAGAGAATTATCTGAGAAAATTTTAAATAATCGTTTAGGAATAATTAATCAAGGCGATTATTTTATAGCCAGCGCCGAACGAGCTATTTGCGACTATTTTTGCAAAGTCGGTTTTCAACAGCTTGATGATTTGGAAGGAGTTGATAAGGAAAAATTAATTAAAATATCAAAAATTTATCACAACAAAAGATTAGAAAAAGATATTTTAAAATTAACAAAATTATTATGAAATTAGATAAAGACGAACACAGAAGAATAATGCTAAAAATATTGGAGGAGATTTCAGCTAATGCTTTGTTGTCTAATAATCTTGGATTTAAGGGCGGTACAGCTTGCTATTTTTTACACGGGCTGGATAGATTTTCAGTTGATTTGGATTTTGACTTGCTCAATGAAGAAAAAGATGAAATAGTAAAAAAACATTTATTAAAAGTTTTAAATAAATATGGCTCGGTAAAAACCAAAACCAGCATCAAAGTTATTTATTCAGATAAATATCAAGCTTTAAAAATAGATCTTTCTAGTAGGCATAAAAATAATAAATTAAATACTTATAAAGTCCAGGATATAATTTCTGGGATATCTTTAAAAGTTTTACAAAAAGAAGATATTTTTGCTCATAAATTAGTGGCATTGATTGACAGAAGCGCCTCTAGTACAAGCGGGGATAAGTTTATGGCAAATAGGGACTTATATGACATCCACTTCTTTTTCAAAAATGACTGGAAATTTAATAAAAAAATTATTGAACAGCAAACAGGTGAGAGTGTTCAAGAATATTTACAGGAAGCTGTAAAATTTATAAAAAAATATTCTAATGAAACAAATATTTTAGCCAGACTCGGTGAATTGGTTGATGACGAGAAAAGAGAGTGGGTTAAGAAAAATTTAAAAAATGAAGTACTAAAACAATTAGCTATAGAAATTAAAGTTTTAGAATAGATATCCTCATCAATCCCTCAAACCCCTCCAATGCAATTTTGATAATCTTAATAGAAACATCAATCACTCCTTTTTTATATTTCTTCTTACACGCCTCAGCGTTCCATTTAATTTCCGCCATTGATTGTTCAATCGCAGTAATCCTGAAAATTTCTTTAAATCTATTTTGATCTTCAATTGATAAGCTATTTAGAAATTCTTTCAATAATTTAGATCGCCACTCTGGATATCTCCAGGTCTGAACCCAAAGATGAGTAATGTCCGCTGCAAGATTGTCAATCCGAACTGAATCCCAGTCAGAAAGATAAATTTTATTATTTTTACTTGAAACGATTTGATTGGCGAGAGTAAAATCGCCGTGCGTGAAAATCAAGTTATTATTTAATTCTTCTTTATTTTTCTCAAGCAATTTATACACAGCATTAAAATCTATTTTATTATCTCCTGTTTTTTCTTTTTCGTAATATTTAATTGTCTTAAAATAATCGTCATAACCTCTTTTTTTAATATATTTTATCACCCCGTTTTTTTCCGCTTCTCTAATAAACTCGTCAGATATGCTTTGCAAATTTCTTAAATTCTGAACAGAGTTTTTTACATAAATCTCTTCTTCATGTTTTTTCGGCATCTCATAAAAATCTCCCAAAATATCTCCTTCAATATAGTCATAAGCATACCACTCTGGAATGTCTTTTAAAGATCCTCCTTTAAATCCCGTAAAATTTACTTTGCTTGCTATTTTTTTATTTTCAGTCATTATTCTTGAAATTTCCATTCCTTTTTCAATCCCAAAAATATAATCTTTATTAGCCGTAATTCTCGCTTTTAAAAATATTTTATTATTATTATTTAAAACGCTATGCGCGTAATAATTTTTTTGTTTTTTAGCAAAATAGCTCACTGGTTTTGTAATTTGAAAACCTTCTTTTTTTGCCAGCTCTTTAATTTTTTTATTAATATCTTCAATTGTATTATACATAAATTTTTTCTCCCTTTTAGAATTTAACGCCTTTTTATAAAGTAAAACATATTTTTTAGCGGGAACTTCCCATGAAAATGATTCTTGCATTCCTTTTCTGGCAAGATTTCGCCAATCTTTTTTATATTTATAAGTTTCTAACGCTCTCGTAATCGCGACCAAAAGGTCTTTCGGATCATAAGTTTTGAAGACAAATCCGTTTCCTTTTTTTGTCTGCGGACTATAGTTTGTAATCGTATCAGAAAGCCCTCCTGTTTCTCGAACAATCGGAACAGATCCATATCGCAGGCTTATCATCTGTCCGAGTCCGCACGGTTCAAACCGCGAGGGCATCAAAAACATATCCGACCCCGCATAGACCATCGTTATTTTTTTAGTCTTGAATTTCAAATGAGCCGCGACTTTTCTGGGATTTTTCTTGCTTAATTTTTTAAATATCTTTTTGTAATATGGATCAGCGCTTCCAATTAAAATCAACTGCATCTCAAGCCTAATCAAAGCGTCTATAATTTCTAGGATTAAATCAAATCCTTTTTGTTCTGTAATTCTGGTGACCATCGCAATCACAGGAATGTCTTTATTAATTTCAAGTCCAAAATCTTCCTGCAGCTTCATTTTATTAACAGACTTTTTTTCAAGAGAATTATAATCATAATTTTTCCAAAGCCCAGGATCGGTTTGCGGATTATATTCTTTATAATCAATCCCATTTATAATTCCAAAAAACTTTTTCTCTTGATGCTTTGTAAAAAGTATCTCACTTAAATCCTGACCGTATTTTTTCTGCATTACTTCTTCCGCATATTGCTCGCTGACGGTATTGATCATATCAGCGCTTATAATTCCTCGTCTGGTAAAATTCACCCTATTAATTTTATACTTATCCTTAAAGTCAGGGAGCGCGCTTGTCCCATCATCTTGTTCTTTTTTGTTTACTGTCCACCAATCTTTGCCAAACTGAAAAGTAAGATTGTGAATTGTAAAAATTGTTCTTGTCTTTTTGAAAATTTCTTCTTTGCGAAATTTAGTTTTTAGTAAATAAGGAATCAGTCCGTTGTGCCAGTCATTGCAATGGATGACATCAGGAACCCAGCCATCCATATTTCTGATCACTTCAAAAACCGCAAAATTAAAAAACATAAACCGTTGGTTCTCGTCTTTATATCCATATATTTTATTTCTCCCGCCAAAATATTTAAATTTATCTATAAAATACACTGGCAAATTTTCAGTTAAATTTCTTTTTTTTATCCTGAAATTTATCTCTATGCTTTTTTGAATTTTAACTTTTAAATTATCTTTAATGATTTTTATACTATGTTTTTCTTCGTTTATAACTCCGTGCCGAGGCATCACAATTCTGACATCATGCCCTATTTTCAAAAGCGCTTTCGGCAATGATCTTGAAACATCGCCAAGCCCGCCCGCTTTTGAAAAAGGAGAGAGGTCAGTTGTCACAAATAGTATTTTTAGAGGTCTTGGCATAAATGATGATCTTGTTTCTTATTCCTATATTATACCCTAAATTCAGTAATTTTAAAAACAACAAAGAAAAAAGTGAGGATTAAATCCTCACTTTTTTACCTCGTTGCTATTTCTTCAAAATTATTTCACTTATAAGGTCGTTATTTCAAAATCATCTTCTCAACTTTTTCCTTCGCATTTTCCAAAACTTCTTTCGCTTCTTTTTGGAGAGTTTTTGATTGAGAATAATAAAGTTCTATTTTCTCTGATATTTTTTTCTGGATATTTAAAGGTAGGATTGGAATTTGGAGATTTTTAACGGATTCTCTTGTTAAACCAGTTACTGTTGCTCCTGTGATTTCTCGTTTAATTTGTGATTGTCCTAAACCAGAATTTAAAAATGCGAAAATGTATTTAGGAATTATTTTTTTATCTTTAATTCTAATCGCAAAAACATGTTCGTTAATATTACAATCTTTATACGGATAATTTTTTGGAATTATGCCAACTTTGCCAGTCGTCGCTCCATCTTTTACTAAAAGAACATCGTTTATTTTTACCGCACTATCAAGATGACTGCGATGAAAATCAACAGGAATAAATTTTAATTTTTCTGTTTTTATTTCTCCACTTGATAGAACATGCTCTCCTCCTAAACTTGGAATGCCTTCTAAAATATTACCCACTCCGCCTTTAGGTCTCGCTCCACTAAAAATTTCAACCACTTCTCCTAATTTTATTGTTTCTGTTTTTAAGTTATCCAGCAAATTAATAGTATCCATAAAAATTGAACTATAAAAATACGGATCAATTCTGCCATTCTCCACCTCATCGCTCCAAACCTCAAACACCATCTCTTTTTCAATCTCCGGCATTTTTATTCCCAATTCTTTCAAAACAAAATCATCAACAGAATTCAATATCTCCCCCGCCTTAATTTCTTTCCGCTTTTTCTCCTCATACGCTTTTGACATTATAGAAACGATTTTGTTTTGGATTGGAAGAGAAGGGAGAGGGATTTTTATTGATTTTATTTGTTCAAAATTTATGTTTGGTTGAGCAACTGCTGTTAGCGCCATTTCAGCCTGCTTTTTGCATAAATCAGAATTCAACATAATTTTTATATATTTTTTGTTGATTTCACTTTTTAAAACTATTTTTGCGATTGCTTGGTTTATATTAGCTCTGCCAAAATTTTCTGGGAAAATTGTTGCGATTCCTATTGAGCCAGCCATCGTGTAAAGCAACTCACCGCCAAATAATTGGGATCGTTTCATTCTTTTATCAACTTTTTCAGAAATATAAACTATCTTCCCCTTTATATTTTCAGGAGTAATATTTTGAACTTTTAGAAAAGGCACACCCTCATTTTGATAATCATCGCCACGCCAAAGGGGAGTTTCACCTTTTGTAATTACTTCAATAATTTCACCTAACTTAACTGTTTTTGTTTTGCTTAATTTATTTCTGAAATCTTTAATTTCAGCGCTAAAAAAATACGGATCTATTCGTCCTTTAATTTCATCGCTCCAAATAGTGAAAATTTGGGGGTTAGATTGTTGGGTTTTGGTTTGAGTCATAGTTATTTATCTATAATTCCTATAATACTTCTAAATCTTTTCTCAATTAATTGTTTAACAACAGGAACATCCTCGCTTATTTGTTTCCATGCCTTATTCCATTCTTTTGCATCTCTTCCATTACCATCTTTTAAATCTTTTGAATAATTAAACTGATTCCATGATTCTCTAAATTTTCTTAATAATTTATCAATTTCCTTAGCAAGCTCTTCTTCAAAAAAAATACGATTCTCTTCATAATAATCTACAAGTTCATTTATTTCTTTTACGGCAAGCTTAATTTCTTCTTCTTCAGTAGGCTCACCTGCAAGTTGCAACGGACACATAAGAGAATGGAAGCTTTTATATGTTCCAATTATTTTTTTATAAACCTCTTTAATAATCTCAGCTCGTTCTGAATGTAATTTTTCGTATCTTATTTTAAACTGCATCGCTTCTTTTTGTAGACCAAACTTGAATTCTACCAAATCTTTAGCAAACAATTGTTCTGTGTATTTTTGAAGAAACCAAACAAAAAAACCAGCAATTCCCAATACTTTACTCAGATCCTTATCTAAAAAATAAAAGACAAAAACAATAATCGCTAAAACGATAAGAAAAATATTAGAATTATTTTTTAGTAATTTTTCCAAATTCATAAATTTCATTTAAACCATTTAAAACTCCCAAAAATCTATCCCCACCCCCGCCATTGACAGCGAAATTAAACCTGCTATACTTACAGTAGAAATAAATCCTCCCATGTTGGGATACCGTAAGGCGTCCCGTTAAAGTGGGAGGTTTTCTTTTTTTATGGAAAAAGCAAATTCTCCCCGATTATTTTATTTTTAATAACCTCGTAATATTCATAATCGCCCCGCTCGTATTTTCTAAATATCGCCCAAGAAATAAAATCAACCGCCTGTAAACATTTCTCCGTATGAGAAGGTTTTATTTTTATCGCGATTTTTCCATTGTCCCACTTTTTCAAATTGGACTTCAAATAATCTTCAAAATTTTTCTTTAAAAATTTATTAGTTTCTCTTTGGTCAATATAAATTTTTACTTCGTCTTTTGGGTTTAATACTTTTTTATTATTCAACCGTTCAAGTAAAATATTAGCTGTATAATTATAAAGATAACTTTTTTGGTTTTGCAAATCAATATAAACTTTTCTTTTATTGAGAATAATGCAAAGAATTTTTAAATCTTCTGTTTCGGAAAGCGACCGCAAAACCCGTTTTCTTGTAATTGCGTCAGCGTGATAAGCATGCAATTCTTTAACCGTTTTATATTTCTTTTTCAATCCTCTATGAACTTTCTTAACGCTTTTTTCAACTTTGCGATGATTATTTGTTAAAAGAATAGTCAAAATAAACCACTTGCTTGATCGCTGGCTAAACCCCAAATCTCCGCTTTCGTCTAAAAATATATAAGCCATTTTTTTTATTTTAATTTTCCAAACTTCTTAAACTCCTTATAAATCTCATCTAGATCATTTTTAGAATCTTTTCGCCCAGTAGCGTCATAACCAATATGTTCGGCAATCGCCATAAAAATTTTATAACGACCCAGCTTTTCATCCTCCGCTTTTTTGCGGACAAATACCAAAGACGATTTCACGCCTGCGCCGAAATGGGTAAAAGCGAATTGCGGCAAACTGACTACTGCCAAAATCTGTGTTCCTTCCATTAAAAAATCACGGACATATTGCAAACTGGAATTAGTTAAAATTCCATCAGGCAAAACAATCGCCATTTGTCCAGTTCCCGGTTTCAAAAAATCAATACATCTCTCAATAAATAAAATTTCTGTTTTCTGATTTTTCATATTTTTCTCTTTTCCATCTTTATTTTTCTTTCTGCCTAGTTCAAATTTTTCTAAATACGGATGTTCGCTCGCTTTTACGTTAGAACCAAATGGCGGATTAGTTACAACAATATCAAATTTGTTTTCAGCAAAGCCATAATTTTTCCTATTCATTTTTTCAATATCTTCTAAAGCGTCAAATCCAATAACATTTGTATGTCCATCGTCATGAATAATCATATTCATTTTAGCGACACGCGCGATTGAATCGTTAATTTCAATTCCAAATAAATTGTTAGCCGCAAAATCGTGCCAGTAGCGAAATTCTCCCGCATCGTCATTCTTAAAATATTCTTTTGCGTCATTTCTGACTTTATCCAAACTATGAAGCAAAAATCCCCCGCTCCCACAGGCAGGATCTAAAACCAAATCATCGTTTTTTATATCCATTATTTTTATTGCGAAACTAACAATATTTCGCGGAGTAAAAAATGCTCCAAAATCACCTTTGAAAAATCCTTCCATAAATTGCTGAAATGCTTCGCCCTTAACATCTAAATCTGTTTTATTTAAAGAAATAGCCTGAAGATGTTCCACGACCGTGTAAAGTTCTTCTGGCTCTACTTTTAAATTTTCTTTAAATACTTCTGGGTCGTTTTCTTTTTCTTTTAAATAAAAGTCATTGATTCTGTTGAAAACATTTTTTGCTTTTTCATGAGTTTTTATTTGAAAATCATAAGGAAAACCATCTGGACGACCCCTCTTTTCATCTTTTATTTTTACAAAAATTATTTTAGCAAATTCATCAAAAGCCGTGGTTGCCGCCCTCTTTCCACCAGCCCATAATGTATCGTGGCATTTTTTAAATACTCTTCTTAATTCTTCTTGATCTAAAATTTTTAAATCCCAATTAAGATCTCCTTTTTTATACCTAAATTCTTCAATCTTGCCATAGGAGATTGGAATATCAGCAATCGTCGCTTTCTCTGGCGTTTTATCATTCCATTTTTCCGTTTCCATCGCTCGCCGCGTATTTCCCGCAACACAAATCGCAAACGGCGCTTTTAAAACGCGCGCATTAGCAATTGCCTGCTTAGTGGCTTGTTCAAATTCAGCGTCAGTAATACCGTCCTTTTTACACTCCACAACAATGTAAGGAATTTTTTTATCATCATCTTTATAGATTACAATATCAGCGTAATATTGAGGAGTTCTGCTCGGCATCTCAATTTCAAAATCAATTCTCTTAGCAGGATAATTATATTTTTCAACCAAGTCGTAGTAGTATTTAGAACGAACTTTTTCTTCTGGATTAGAAGCGTTATATTTTTTACCAGAAGCCAGATATTTAATTTTGCCTTTATCCAAAATAAAATATTTCTTTTTCTGTCCTGGCTTAAAATATTCCTCAGAATCACTAACAATTTTTTCTTCTAATTGTTGATAACCAATGCTCATATTTTTGAATTAAATTGATAACTAAAATTATTTAATACTTCATTTTCCATTCAAATAAAATGAACCTTCTTCAATTTCCAATCACTTTCTCGTAAACCCTCTCATACCCCTCCACCATTTTCTCAATCGTAAAATTCTCTTCAACATATTTTCTGCATTCTAATCTGTTTATCTGATCTATATTTTTAATCGCTTCAATCATTTCCTCCTCATTCTCAACTACAAATCCCGTTTTATTATGTTTTACTATTTCCGAAACAGAACCTTTATTAAAAGCAATAACCGGAGTGCCGCACGCCATTGCTTCAATCATTACCAAACCAAACGGCTCTTCCCATTTGATTGGAAAAAGTAGCGCTTTGGCGTTTCTTAATAAATCAGAGATATCTTTTTTATTCTCCAAAAAACCGCGATCTTCAATCACACCTTTTTTTAAATACGGTTTTATTTTTTCATCATAAAATCCGTTTCCCCAAATGGTTCCCGCCATTTTCAATTTTTCTTTTGATTTTATTGCGACAGAAACCGCGGCATCAGCTCCTTTTTCAGAAGAATATCTTCCTAAAAAAGCAAGATAGTCGCCTTGTTTTTTTTGGGATTTATTTTTAAATTTAAACTTTTCAATTTCAAGCCCGTTATGCACCGTTCCCGCGTAATTCAAATCTGGCATTCCTTTTCTTTGACTATCGCTGATAGAAACATAATGCGCTTTGTTTTTCCACGAGCAATATTCCACAGATTTATTCCAACTCGCTGACATCGGATCGTGCAAAGTAAAAACCGTCGGCGTTTTTGTTAAATTAACAAATGGCAATATTTTCGGAATTAAATGAAAAGCGTGAATTATGTCGTATTTATTTTCCCGCGCGTCTTCATACATTTTAGAAGCCATCATCTGCTCATAAATTGCCAGCTGCAACTGATCATGAAATCCGCCCGACATCGCTTTGTTTGGCAAGCGATAATAAGAAACCATCCCGCAATCTACTTTTTTAATTTTAATTTCCGAATCAGTCGGTGTATAAAAAGTAACTTCATGTCCCCGTTTTTCCAAACCTTTTATAAGTTTCTCCGCCAACCCCATCGGCGCGTAAACAATTTCCTTTGGCAAAGGACAAGAAAATTCATTTGTGCAATAAAAAGCTATTTTCATTTTTCTATTATTTAGTTATAAAGTGTCATTCCTGCGGAGGCAAGAATCCAGTAAGTCTCAAGAAATAATATTCTTCACATAATTTTATAAACCGAGAAAATAAACTTACAACAACGATTTTTATTCCTTTTTCTTTTTCTTTTTATAAATTAACTTTCATTTTTTGCTTTGCCCTCTTTCCAAAGTTTCCATCCCACTCAGCTTCCATCGGTTTGGTAACTTTTTTACCTTCTTTATATTCAATATCTCTTATCATAATTTTACATTTTTCTTCCTCGTCATTCCAATCTAATATAGTCTCCCATTTCCCAGTTTCACCAAGCTTAAACGGATCAGAATCTCCCCAACCATTATATGTTCCGCGAAGCTGAATTTCTTTATCTCCCAAAAATTTAGCTATGGCAATAACAGGATGATCAGAATCTATCTGAACTTTTATTTTTTCTTCTCCGACTTTTTCAAATTTTACTCCTTTAAAATCACTTTCCAGAGAAACAATTGTATTAGCATCGCTGGCATATTCATTTTCAATATCCCTAACCATAGATTTTCCCTCTTCGTTTATTTTTCTTTCTTGATTTAAACAAACCCATATTTTTCTATAAAACCCCAAACCTGTAATTCCTTTTCCACACTCCTGATCTATTATTAACTTCAGCTCTCCATCCTCTTCTTCAATACTAAGCTCTACGCCTATAATTCCTCTTTCTTTTTTAATTTCAGTTTCTGTCCCTTTTACAGGAATACCGTATTCCACAAAAGATTTCTTTAACTCTTCAAGCTCGTTTTCTTTTTGCTCTTTAAACTCTCGCTTTTCAATATCCGACATTTTTGCATAAGTTTTCATTTTATCTTTACTTAAATTTGGATTTAATTCTCCATTAAACATATTTTTATCTTAATTTTAATTATAAATTCCTCTTCAACATCACTTTTAATATTATAGTCGCAATTCCAAAAAATATCCAGATTAAAAGAGCATAAAAAAGCAAAACCATTTGAGGAGCCAATACAGTCAAAAGTATACCTGCCAAAAACAGAGACAATGCCCCAAACAAACATCCGAATATAGAAAAAATTGCAATCACTTCTGCTCTATGTTCATTTTCAATATTTTTTATTTCCAGCACTCCTTTAGAAGGACCGCTTATTGCTTCACCCACCGCAAACAATGCGGCAAAAATCCAAAACATAATCAAACTCGTTGAAAGAGCCATCGCAGAAGAGGCAATGGCCAATATCAAAAATGACACTTTCATCCCTGTCATATAAGATTTTTTGTCCACAAAAGTTCCCGCATATAAAAGAACAACCATTGCAACTACTCCCTGTGTGGCGAATACACTACCCGTTATTACGTTAGAATCAACAAAAGAAATAATTATTAAGGGATAAAGGATAATTTTAACATCCCAGTTCATTTTAAAAGGAAACTCCAAAATCAAATGATACAACAAGTAGGGATTTGATAAAATATATTTAACCCCAAAAAGATAATTATATTTCTTTTCTGATTTTTTGATCTCCTTTTTTCCTTTGCCGAAAAACTTCAAAGCGAGAAAGAATGGAATTAAAAGAACCGCAAACTGCAAATAATAGGGCGCGCCTAAAAAATACTTATCAGCGACAAACCCGCCGAGTATCGCCCCAAAACTGCCGGCAATTGATTGAGCCGAATATAAATATCCCAAAAGCTTTCCTTGATTTTTCTCTGTTGAAAGATGCTCTTGAAGATACGCGAATAAAAGCGGACCCATCATTGCGCCGGCAAAACCAAAAATCATCTTGCCTCCCATATACTGCAAAATATTTGTGGAGGTCGCGTAAATAAGGGGATACAGAATTCCCAGCGCCGCGCCTATAATTATAAATTTGTTTTTACCATAAGTTCTGGAAAGCCGCGCAAAAATAAGAGCGAACAAAGACAAACTCAAAGTTCCAAGAGTAAAAGTAAATCCCATCAAAACACTATTCTCTGTCAAAGACGAAATAAACCTCTGTTCAATCGGCGCAATCAAACTTCCCGAAAAGACAACGGAAATAGACATCAAGAAAACAACAAGGTATTCTTTATTGAGATTTTTGAGAAAATTAGGCATTTGTATATTTTATATCTCTATTTCAAACTGACAAACATCTTTCGTTCTTACATCCTTCAAAAAACTAGCGCAAAAATTTTCCGCTTCTTGGTATGAGAAAAGAGTCGGCTGATAATTTATAATTTCGTACGGAAATATATAAAACTTATTTATGTTATTACCCAAAATAATTCCAACCCCAAATCCCTCGTTTGTCTCTTTTGGAATTTGATCAAAAACAAAATTTCCCAACGAGTAAAAAATGGCTTTGCTTTTATATATCTCCATTGGCTGAATGACATGCGGATGATGGCCGATGATCACATCAGCTCCGCTGTCTATGAGCTTATGGGCTATTTCCGTTTGGCTTTTTGATTGCAATTTATTGTATTCATATCCCCAGTGGATATTTACGACAATGTAATTATTTCTCTTTTTTAAATCTTTGATCAAATTATAAAATTCATTTATATTTATTTTTTTGAAAGTGTCGTCAATTCCGACAAAAGCGATTTTTTTGTCGTTAACCTCTTTAATAATATAACTGTCGCTTAGCTCATTTCCGCCAAAATAATTTATGCCAAAATAATCCAAATTTTCTTTCGTATCGCTCATTCCCTTTTCCCCGCAGTCAAAAGAATGATTGTTGGCTAAATTCGCAATGTTGATCTTATTTTCAAAAAGCAGTTTTGCCGTTTTGGGCAAGAATCTAAAACTATACGCTTTCTTTTGGCATTGAGTGTTCTCCGTTATCGGACCCTCCAAATTCACCGAGGTAAAATCCACGCCCTTCAAAAAATTTCCTTCCACGCCTCTTATTTTTTCAAACGGGCTTCTCTCGTCTTTTATTATTTTTTCTACTCCTCTGCCAAGCATCGTATCCCCAAAATTCAGCAAGGATAATTTCGCTTCCTTTCTATGCTCTCCTTTCACAAAATGAGAAAAAAGATAACTGGTAACATCTTCCGAATCAAGGTCGTCGGAGAAAACCGCAGAATTGATGTTTTCATAAATCATTTTTTGGCTTCCTCTTTTTTCCAAATATTTTAGAAGCGTATAAATTGACGGCGGGCTGTCTATTTCTAAATTATAGATTCTCTCGTAATCAAAATTTTCTATAACTGAAACGCTCGCTTCATCATGGAACTGCGCGGCTATCCTATTGAGATGATGCGAAAAATCAACGCTGGCCAAAACAACGCTATTTTCTCCCAAAATTTCATCTAATTTTTTCGCCAGCAATCCCGCCTCTTGGAAAGAAACATTTTGTTTCAGAATAATCGGCGCGATTTTCGCTTCGGGAGAAAAGTATTTTATAAATCCCGCCAAAGAAGAAATAGAATGTTCTTTTTTGAATGGAAATTCATCATTTTCAACAAACTTCTCCTTTAATAATTCCTCAATGACTTTTTCGTCTGGCTCCAGAACGCCCCAGGGAGTATTATAGGGATATTTTGATATTAAAATATCGCCGTCTCCGGCGCTAAAATGGTTTGGTCCCAAAATAACAACTGTCTCTATTTTTTGGTTTCCAATTTTCGCGAAAAAACTTGCTATTTTGGGAGCAACTAAAAAATGGTGAGAGACAATCCCACCATCCACTTTTTCGCTTATTTTTATTTCGCTGTCCGCTTTTTCTAAATCACCGTAAAACTCCTTATTCTGAAAATAAGCGAAATGAAAATCGGTATACTCTTTTTTGCCAGAGTTATTTTTGACTGTTTCTAAATTCTCCAAATTTACCGAAACTTTTTCGCTAAAAATTCCAGTGAAATAATCCTGAAAAATTCCAACACAGAATAGGAGTGAAAGAAATATAAAGATTGATGATATTAATAATTTTTTCATTTTTACCTCAATAATGTTCCGCCCCATTCAACTACCGTAAAACCACTCCTTGCTGGAGCCGCAAATAATTCCTGTTCCGGAACAGATTTAAACTTATTTAGACTTTCAGCGGTCATCATTACTCTAATTACTATTTTTGGATTTAAAGAAAAGCTGATTGGCGCGATTTTGTTAAATTCATCTTGCGTTAGAAACGAGATTTTATAATAAGGATCATCACTTAATCTTTTCAACCAGTATTCTTTAAAATCGCCGACTTCCTCTTCATTTAAACCGAGAAAAGATAATTTTTGATCAAAAAATTCATTTAGGTCTTCCTTCTTAATAACAAACCCTTCTTCTCTTCTTGGATAGTTAAGCCCAATTCCCTCCCAATATAAATAATCGTATTCCTGATTTGTTTTCAAGTCTTTTACTTTTCCATCCTGAGAAATTTCCACTTCCCAGCCCTGATTATAGTCTGGTTTCGTAAAGGTAAATCCGCCATTCGGGCTTACCTGAACATCAATTTTTATTTCTTCCTCAGGATAAAAATAAATGACTGGCTTGCACATCTCCGCCGCTGACATAAACTTTCTATTCTTGAACTGGATCCATCTTCCCAAAGGATCTTGCCAATACAAAAGAGGGCGTAAACCTATAAATTCCTCATAGCTATATTTATTTCCATCCGTTTTTTTCCAATCCTCACTATAATAAGCAGTTGTGTTTTCGTCATTATATAACTCTTTTAATTTTTCATCGTTTATATCTTTGAATTCATAAATAGGATCGCCATTGCTTGCTTCGCCAACTATCTTAAGTCGTTCATCAGGAGAAGATAGCTTCTTGTTATCCATAACATCAAGATAAGAACACAATGAACCGCAACCGGCTATTCTATTATAATTATATTCTTCTTCGTTTTTATCTCCTTCATAAGGTTCGGGTTTACCTTCATTAAAAATTATTTCCAGTAGCCCATTTTCTTCGTTGACAAATGGAACCGTGAAGCTATACACAAAAACGGTATGATCTGGAAGTTCCGCGACCGCGCAGCCATTTTCGGTCAAATAAATATCGCCCATCTTTTCATCGGTAAATAATTTCTTTTCTATCTCCATTTCGGCAAAAAAACGATCTTTTATATTACCTCCCTCTATCGTATATTTTTTCTCTGGCGCAATGATTGTCTTCGGCAAATCTGTGAAACCTTCTATTTTGATATTATTCTCTTTTAAGTAAAATCTTTTCTTATTTTCCAAAAGATAATAATTAAATATATCCATCATACTATGCTCTACTTCCAAATAAATATTTTGTCCTTCATATTGACTGCTTGCTACTTTCCCCGCTAAATAATAATCATACGCATTATATTTATCACTCTTTTCAAATTCAGTTTCTATTTTTATCAACTCTTTTTCCCAATCAACTTTTATCGTTATTACTTTTTCATCTTCGGGCAATGCCGCGTTTATTATTATTTCCTTTTTCGTTATTTTATTTTCCTGATAAGCCAAAACTGCAATAAGATTTTTTCCTTCCGTTAAACTATCGTTCTCCGCCCTTAAGACATAACTCCAGTTCAAATCTCCTTTTTTAAAATCGTCTAATAAAATTCTCTTTACTTCACTTTGTGAATTAGTAATTTCCAACTCAATTTTTTCAATCAAAAAAGAATTACTTCCTTTTATTTCATATTCGCTGGCATTTATGTTTATTTCAGTTTCAGCGGGATCTTTGATAACGAGCAAATCCGACATCAACGGATCATATCCGTTCTCCACTTCCGAACCATCTACATATCCGTCTTTGTCAGTGTCATTATCGTTCGGATTTGTTTTATGAACATAAATTTCGTCAAAGTCGCTAAGCCCGTCATCATCACTGTCAGTATCTTTTAATTCTTCCATGTAATCTTTTGTCATTTGCACTTCTTTATTAAGAAATGAACCATAATCGCTCCCGCCAATAACGATGGCTAATAATAGCGCAAACAGAAATAAAACCGCCAACCCCGCTAAAATAATTTTGTTTATTTTTTCCATAAGATTTTTTTAGTTTTTTAAAAATTTTTCTTACTAAATTTTCTTACTACATTATACCAAATATCACTTCTTTCGCCAATTTTTAAATGACATTTTAAATTGACAACTTTTCTGATAGCTTCCATAATAATGATATTAATTTAAATAATAAAAAATATGTCAACAGAAATTATTCTAGTAGATAAAAACGATCAAGAAATCGGCGCAGGTGAGAAAATGAAAGTTCATCAAGATGGAAAGCTACATCGCTGTTTTTCTATTTTCGTTTTCAATTCCAACAACGAAATGCTCCTACAAAAAAGAGCGAAAGCAAAATATCATTGTGGCGGACTTTGGACAAATACCTGTTGCAGCCATCCTAGAAAAGGAGAATTATTAGAAAAAGAAATTCATAAAAGATTGCAAGAAGAAATGGGTTTTGATTGCGAGCTAAAAGAAATCGGCGGTTTTATTTACAAAGCGAAATTTGACAATGGCTTGACCGAACATGAATACGATCATGTTTTCACCGGCAAATTTGACGGTCAGCCGAAACTGAATCCCGAAGAAGCGGATGATTACAAATGGATTGGTTTAGAAGAATTAAAAAAAGAAATCAAAAAAAATCCAGAAGATTTCACTGTCTGGTTTAAGATTGCGCTGGAGAGATTTTTTTAGAAATTTTTCGTAAATTAACACAGTTGTCATCCTGAGCTTGTTGAAGGGTGACAAATTTAGCTATTTCGTAATTTAAAGAGATTACACTTTTTCCATACAACACTTCTTATATTTCTTCCCGCTGCCACAAGGACATTTTTCATTCCGACCAGTTTTAGTAACTCTGTTAACTGACAAAACTGACTCGCCCATAATATCTTCTTTCAGAAAATTTTGACATTCCTGGATTGCTAAATTCAACCAAATCTTCAATTCTGGATCAGGATTTTTTTCGTATTCTTCTAAAATTTTATAGACATCAGGTCTACCCTTATGAGCTAAAATAATCAAAGCTCTTTTTTTATCTTCAATCTCCGATTTCCCAGAAAGCAAAATTTCCCGCGCCCACTCAATCTCCTCTTCAGGCATATTTAAATAATAACTCTCCGGAATTTTCTTGTGATACTCTACATATTCAACGGTCGCTCTGCCCTCTTCACTCTCAGGATCGTCAATCGCCATAACAGATCCACCCATCCCCTTTTCTTTCAACGCCATCATCAAACTAACACATTCCTCTTCCGATAAATTACCTTGATTTAAAATGCTGATCAATTCTTCATTGCTTAGGTTGTTGAAGTTTTTGTTGGTCATAAATCTTTGGTTATTTTATTTATCACTAATTTATATACAACTATGCTTTACACTATATTCAATCTATTGCAAGGTATAGTTTACAATAGATACACAATTATTGACCATATGGTTAGTAATTATGTACCTAATATAATTTAGATAAACTCATTCTCACACATTTTTCTTTTTACTCCTCGTTTTTCAATTCTGTCATATCCTCATTCATAAACTCTTTGCGATATGCCCAATATCTATAATTTTATTCATCATTTTTATTTTCTTGATCATAAAAGTTATATAATTCATCTCTATAATATTTTTCCATAAATTCATCTAAATATGGTAAAAATAATTCATATTTTTTATCCCCCTGCATTCTTTCTTTTATAGGTAACTCTTTATCTTTCCAAATCTCTTTTGCAACATCTTCTGCAATTTGAAGACCCTTTTTATCGGTATAAGCCCCCATTCTAATTAAATATGGAACGAACATAGGATCAACTCTTAATAAACGCAAACATTCCTCAAACTCTTCTACAGATTCCGCTTCTTCCAATTCTAACATTTTAACCTCACCTTCAAAATATATTTTATCTTGAGGATAATATTTTCCTCCCTCTTTGGGATTAAATCCTTTAAATGTTCTAAGACAATTCTTTTTGGCTATTTTTTTTGCAATCCTTTTGCTTTTTTCTTCAACTTTCTCAATTTCTTTTATTAGAACTTTTTTCTCGTTATCATTATTTGCAATATCTAATTGTTCTTTTGTATTGTTATATTCATTTTTATATAATTCTTCTCTAAGCTTTAAATTATAGATATATTTAAAAGTTTTTGCATAATTCCAACCATTTTTATATTCTCCGTTTTTATTTTTTTCTCCCCTGATTTTTTCCATAGCTAAAATATAATATGGTTCAGCGCTAATTTCAAAATCACAAAATTCTTCCTTGAGCATTTCTTTTGCTACTCTCGCTTCGCTCCTTTTTGATATTCCTTCATTAACAACATTCCATCCTTTCCCCATCGTTCCATTAAATCCCTGCTTTTCATTATAAATATTGGTAGTCACATGCCTGCCTATTTCATGCGCAACAAGTCTCATTAACTGAAGTCCATTTTTTTCTGCGTCAGGAGGAATTAAAATAACAGGACAATCATATCCAGAACGATTGGTGCTAACTATAATACCTGTAATATTTTTATCAATAAACACTTTATATCCAGCATCAGATAATTTTCCTTTTATAAGAGCCAACTCAAGAACAGTTTTTATACCTTGCGCATCAAACATAGTATCCTCTAATTTTTTTTCTAATTTACCTTTTTCTGGTCTGTCTTTAAAAAATTTTAATTTTTCTTTATATATATCATTTGCGCTTTGGCACAAATTATCATTTATGTCATTATGCACAATCTTAATCTGCTCAAAAGCATTCTTGTCATTGCCATTTTTTTTATTTATGCAAAAATCTATCAAGGCATTGGATGATAGTAATAACTCATCAAGAATTTTTTTAGTGTTTTCGTTTTTACATTCAACATTTATTTCCTTTTCAATATCTTCTAATTCATTGCTTGTTTCTTTAAGTTTTTCTTCGTCAAGTTTCTCTATTTCCGGATAAATAAAGGTTGGGCACATCTCAGTATATTCTTCGTTAGTAATTTCTTGTTCCTCCTTAGAACATTTTTCAATATATTCTTCATCAGAAACTTCTTGATCCTCGTCTAGATGGTTTTTTATTTTTTCAAAAAATGCATCGAATTCTTTTTCATAATTCCTCCCTTCCTCTCCTTTCGGCTCAACAAGAGCTCTTGGACCATACGGCTTTACAATATCATTAATTCTATTTGAATATTCAATCAATTGTTTCTTCGCTTCTCGCTTTTCTATTGTATTAACATTTATATTCAAATCTTCAACCATAAATTTTATCTCTTCGATTTTTCCCGTTTCATCTCTATTTTCTTTTTTTGAACAAGGCATTTCATCCAAAACTGCTTCTGCAATATCTTCTGTTATAATTTCATCAACAGTGTCATTAATTTCTTCTTCTGCTTTCGCTTTTTTAATTTCAGAAGCTATATCTAAATATGATGTTTCTTTTTTCATATTTTTTAAATTAGTTATTTATTTCCCCTAATTTTTCTTATGATTCAAGATACTTTCACGAAATTCTTTGTTATTCCATAAACGCTCCGCAATTTCCTTTATTCTATTAAAATCTTTTTCATACTTATACGCTCCTATTTTTATTAACGCTGGAATATATTTAGCGTCAACTCTGGATAAATATAAATATTTTTCTAATTTTTCTCCAGATTTTATTTTATTCAATTCCCGAATAATAACTTCTCCTTCAAAATAAATTTTATCTTTCGGAAAATACATCCCACCTTTTTTGGGATCAAAACTCTTAAAAACTCTTACACAAATTCTCTTTGATATATCTACAGATTTTTTTTCGCAATCTTTTTCTATTACTTTTTTCTTGTTAATATTTTTCTTATTATAATATCCACAATCACATAAATATTCTTTGTAACATTTGTTGAATATATATTTATACACTTTATTGAAATTCCATCCCTTTTTTATTTTCTCTATCGCCAAAATATAATACATTGAAAAATCATATTCTGCGTCTACATATGAATTTTCAAGTATTATTTTTTTAATTTCATTTTCATTTTTTTTCGCCAATCCTTCACTATAAACATTCCAGCTTCTTCCTATTTCAGCAACTAGTCCTTGCTTTTTATGATAATAATTGGTCGTCGCATGCTTTCCTGTCTCATGGGCAATTAATTGCATAATTCTTATTCCACTAGCTTTAATTTCAGACGGTATTGAAATAACAGGACAATTATACCTAAAATCTTTTTCATTAATTTTTATACTGGAAATTTTATCATCAATTAAAACTTTGTAATTATTTTTCAATCCAGATTTCTCTAATGCTAATTCAAAATATTTTTTAATTCCTAACGCGTCAAAATTTATTCCTTCTAATTTATTTTCCAGCGCGCTTTTCTCTGGTCTATTTTTTAGAAATTTCAATTTTTCTTTATATGCTTTATTCGCTTTATTAAATAATTCCTCACTAACATCCCCATAAATAATTTTAGAATATTTAAAAGCTTTTTTGAAATTTTTTAGTTTTAATTCCTTGAGAAAATTTACTTTAGCTAAAGCTATTTCCAAAGATTCAGAAATTATTTTATAAATATCGTCACAAGCGCATTCTTTATAAACTTTTTCTTTTAACATACTAAGTTTCAATATTACTGTATCAACATCTTTAATATCTACTTTTTCAATTTCTGGATAATCAAAACTTGGACAATATTTATCATCTATTTTTATTTTCCTTAAAAACAGTTTAAATTCTTTCTCAAAATTTATATAGTTCCTGCCAACAGGTTGGACAAAAAATAAAATCTCGTCATATTTGCCTAATGTTTTACAAATTTCATTCAAATATTTTTTCAACTTTTTCAATTCTAATAAATCCACCTTTTTATTTTTCTCCGCTTTTTTTATCTCTGATATTATTTTCTTAAGATTTTGCATAATGTTTTTTATTCACTTTTTATTTAGAAAACATATATTGCGATGTTTTTTCTAAGTGCCATATCTCTTTCCATCCTAAATCTCCCATCCCCGCATCTAAATATTTTGCCTTAAATTCAATAGCTCTTTCTATTTGTTGATATATAATATAGCTTCCGAGATTAAATGTATCATTTTTATTAGATCCAGTATTTATATAATTATAGACATTATTATATTTTATAGAAAAAGAAACAGCTTCTTTTTTACCATTAATAATATAAGAAAGTAAGTGGATATCAAAATTTAATTCCAGCAAGTCATGAAACATTTCACTGCGAAATGGTTTATTAAATGATGATTTTTCTCCAAAAGATTTTTTGTTTAATTCAACTAATAAGTCCATATCGCTATAATTATTTATGATTATTTTTGGATTTAATTGTTTAATGATCTCTACCTTTTTTTGTAATTTTTTTCTTGATCTCGCTTTAAAATTTTTAATTAGGTAATCTTCCGCATTATTAGCAACAGAAAGATTTGCAACATATTTATATTTATATACATCAAGAGATTTCGTAAATTGATCTTCGCCAATAATTTTCGCAAGTTTCACAGAAAATGTAATTGCATCATAAAATTGTTCAATACAATCTTCGTATCCTGGCTTTATAAAAACACGATTGTCTCTCATAAAACCACCGCCAAAAAATTCTAAGTATTTTTCATCTTCATTAAACTGAAGAGGAAGTAACCCAATAACTTCTTCTTGATCTAATCCCACATAAAAATATAACGGATAGTTAAAATATTTATAAAAACAATAGCGATAATTCCAATCATCGCAAATTACATTATTGGGACTTAATTTATCCCAAACTTTTTTTGCTTCCTCTATATTATTTACAAGCTTTATGCTTATTCTTTTTTCCATAAAAATTTTATTTATAAATAAAATCGTATTGTGGTATTTTTTTAAGATGCCATCTTTCTTTCCAGCCCAAAGCTTCTAGTCCTGCATCAAATATTTTTGATTTAATTTTAACCGCTTTATCAATATTTTTATAAATATTGTAAGTTCCTAAATTGGAAATGGCTTCTTTATTAGTTCCCGCATTTATGTAGACATAGATATCATTATATTTTATAGAAAAAGAAACAGCTTCTTTTTTACCATTGATAATATAAGAAAATAGATGAATATTAAAATTTAATTTAAGCAAATCATGAAATGTTTCTGTACGATACGGTTTATTGAATGATGATTTTTCTCCAAATGTTTTTTTATTTAGTTCAAACATTAAATCTAAATCCTCATAATTATTTTCAATTATCATAGGATCTAACGATTCAATTGATTTTATTTTTTTATGCAACCCGTACCTAGTTTTCGCTTTAAAATTTTGAAATAAATAATCATCAACATCTTTTATTATAGATAGGTCTGCTATATATTTTTGTACAGAAACATTAAAACTTTTTGTAAATTGATCTTGACCAAAAATATGAATAATCCTTACAGGTATTGTAATCGCATTATAAAATTGTTTAATACAATCTTTATATTCTGGTTTTATAAATACACGATTGTCTTTCATAAAACCACCACCAAAAAACTCTAAGTATTTTTCATCTTCGTTATATTGAAGAGGAAGCAATCCAACAATTTCTCCCTTGCTTAGTCCCACATAAAAATATAGAGGATAGTCGAAATATTTATAGAAACAATAGCGATAATTCCAGTCATCGCAAAGAAAATTGTTTGGACTTAATTTATTCCAAATTTTTTTTGCTTTTTCTATATCATTTACAATTTCTATGTTTATTTTTTTTTCCATAAAAATTTTATCTTCTTATTCATAAATTAACATCTTCATTTAACTTTAATTTTTATTATATCTTTTATTTTTTCTATATCTCTATATAGAATGTTTTTATTATAACTATTCAATACAATTAATAAAACATATATGTGACCATCTCTTGAATATCCACAATCATCTCCATTTTTTTTTATTTGATTGTATCTCAAAAAAGATTTCAATTTTTTCAATTTTTCAATGCCCTGAATTGAAACAAGTTTTCCTTCTTTTTCTGGAAATATCTCAAAAACTGCTGTGTGTGATTTTATTTTTTTGGGGATAATTAATTTCTTCCCCATTTTATTTAAAAAATCATTTTCTTGATGTTTAATACCAAAAGATAATTTTAGCATTTCATTTCTGTATCCACCTGGTCTAGTTTGAAGTTCAACAATTTTCCATTTTCCTTTCTTCGTTCTCATAAGTTCTATATGAACCGTGACTGCGCTAGGTTTTGTTGATTTTATAGATTTTTTTGCTACCACTTGAGCTTTTTTTTCTTCTTTTTCGCCTATATTTGTTGGAGTTAATCTATAATAATTAAAAAAATCATCAATGCCTATATCCTTCCCCGTAACAACTCTAACAATTGGCGTAAAATATATTTTTCCTTTTGCATTTATATAAGCATCAATTGAATAAAGATCTCCTTCCATATATTCTTCAGCTAAAATCATTGGCTTGCTTTCAGAATTAACTTTTTTATAAACTTTTTCTATTTTTTTAAAACTATGTTTTAAATTATTTTTCAGCTCTTCACTATTATCTGATTTAATAACTAACCTGCTTTTTGTAAGATTAAGCGGTTTTGTTATGCAAGGAAATCCAATTTTCTTTGCAATTTCCTTAGCTTTTTGAGACTCATTAATCAACATAAATTTAGGCGATATTTCAGGATAATATCTTTTAAATCTTTTTCTCATCTCAAACTTGCTATTACAAATTTTAAGAGCCTTCACTGTCGGCATATTGACACTTGGTAATAATTTTACCAATCTCGCATACAAAGGCATCCACGATTCAAAATAACAAAAA
Organism: bacterium; assembly: GCA_030638825.1. Lineage (GTDB taxonomy): Bacteria > Patescibacteriota > Minisyncoccia > JAHIHE01 > JAGLIN01 > JAGLIN01. The sequence continues at coordinate 29,983 of DAOWDU010000053.1, forward strand.
ACGACGACGACTTTATTTCTAATTGGCATTATTACTTTTTTAATTTCTACTATATTTTTTGTATCACATCTTAAAATAAAATCTAGTCTTTTCTCAACGCCTTTTTGCTTGACCTTTTTATTTAAATCGAGATTATGAGATGTTAAAAGAGCAGTTCTAAATTTTCTCTTTTGAGATCTTTCAAAGTCTTCTACATCATCAATATTAATATTAAAAACATCCCCAACAAATAATATAATGTTTCTTTCTGTTTTCTTTACTTTTTTCATTTTTTTAAATTTATTTTATAAAATTTTACTTAACGATAATCCTCACCCGCCTCTTCATTTTCTTGTCAAGTTGTTAAATAATTAACAATTCTGTTAATTAACTAACAACTTTATTTAACAACAATCCTAACAATCTCCCCTATTCTCTCCAAATCCCCTTCAAAAACTTTTCTATTTTTACCATTCAAAACCACCTGCAAAACATAAATATATCCATCCCGAGAAAACCCGCACATTTCACCAATTTTCTTCGCCTGCTCATATCTCACAAACGATTTTAATTTCCTCATTTTTTCAATGCCTTTAACAGAGACTAATTTACCTTCCCGCTCTGGGAAAATTTCAAATACTGCTGTGTAAGATTTTACTTTTTTAGGAATAATTGGTTTTTTGTCCATTCTGTTTAGAAAATCATTTTCATAATGTTTGATGCCGTAAGATAATTTTAGCATTTCATTTCTATAGCCGCCAGGTCTTGTTTGGAGTTCTATAATTTTCCAAACGCCAGTTTTAGTTTTCGTCAATTCTATATGCAAAGTAATTGAAGTCGGACCAGTCGCTTTAACCGCTTTTCTAGCGACTATCTGCGCTTTTTTTTCTTCGTTGGAATTTAGATTAGCTGGCGTTAATCTGTAGTAATTAAAAAAATCATCAATCCCAATATCTTTTCCCGTCACAACTCTAACGATCGGCGTGAAATAAATCTTGCTTTTAGAATTGACATAAGCGTCAATGGAATATAAATCGCCTTCCAAATATTCTTCCGCCAAAACCAACGGCTCGCTTTCGGAATGAACTTTTTTATAAACGCTTTGGATTTTGCTAAAAGTACTTTTTAAATTGCTTTTCAATTCTTCTAAATTATTTGACTTGACAACTAATCTACTTTTTGTTAGATTCAACGGCTTTGTAATACAAAGAAATTTTATTTTCTTTGCTATAATTTCATAATCATTTAAATTTTTTACCAGCATGAACTTCGGTGTAATTTCTGGATATAGTTTGATAAACTTTTTCCTCATCTCAAACTTGCTATTGCAAATCTTTAATGATTTCACTGTCGGCATATTAACATTTGGCAATAATTTAACCAACCTTGCGTACAAAGGCATCCACGATTCAAAATAGCAAAAGACAATTATAATTTCATCTTTAATCGGCTTGATTATTTTCGCGATACTTTTAATATCTTTCGTATCACACCTCAAAACAAAATCAAATCTTTCCTCCATTCCTTTTTGCTTCGGCGGTTTTTCGTTTAGATTGATTTTAGGAGAAGTTATAATAGCTGTCCTAAATTTTTTATTCTGCGATTTTTCAAAACTCCTGACTTCGTCAAGATTGCTATTATATGCGCTTCCCAAAAAAAGAATTATATTTTTGTTTTTTAGCATATTATTATTTGATATTTTTTACCACTCCCCAAACAACTTCCGATAAACTTCCAGATCCCCACTTAAATTATATTTTATTTTCTCCTTATCTATTATCCCCAATTCTATGAATAAAGGCAATAAATAAGGATCAATTTTCGCTATAATTAGATAATCTTCTAAATTATTATCGCGCATTTTTTTCGCTAAAATCTCGCCCTCTAAATACATTTTATCTTTTGGAAAATACGCTTTGCCTTTTGACAGACTCTCTCTAAATCCGCGAAAGATTCTTTTGCAGATAAATAACGCTTCTTTCTTTGAAATTTCTTCGGCGTTGTACTCGTCAATATTTTTTGCTTGATATTCTTTTATTTTTAATTCAGAGATATAATCAAATGCCTGATGAAAATTAAACCCGCTTTTTATTTTGTTCATCGCTAAAATATAATATGGATTTGGCAGTTCTTTTTCCGCGCCGAAAATGTTGTTGACAAAATCATTGCTAATTATTCTCGCAAAACCCTCTTGATAAAGTTCATAATCCCTGCCAAAAATAACTCCGCCAAATCCTAAGGCGTTATTATTGCTGTTTGTTTTCAAATGAATAACTTCATGAATAATCTTCCTCGCTAAATCCAAACCGTTTGTTTTCTTTTTTGTAGGAATAACAATTGTTGGAGAATCATATTTTGTTGAATTAAATTTTACATCAATCTGACTAACATCTTTATCAAGTGCAACGCTCCATTCCGATAATTCCATAATTTTTAAAACTTCTTCAAATTTGTTTTTTACTTGCCTAGAACTAAATGTTTTTTCTTTTAAATTGATAAGCTGCTCATCATCCTGTTCCTGATGCTCTAATAATTTCTGATAAACCCCTTCCGCTTTTTTTACTAAATCGTTATTTATATCTCCATAAATTTTCTTAGCGTACTCAAAAGATTTCGCCTCGTCTTTTTGTTTTACGGACATTAAAAAATTTATTTTATTCCTGCTTAAAGACGCCGCTTCTTGAATTATCTGTTTTACAAAATCATTATTTTCAAATTTTACGCTCTCGCAAATATTATCTATGCTTTTCAAGGCCGCTTTAAATTGCTCTTCTCTGAATTTTTTTAGAACTGGGTATTTAAACACTGGATTATATTCTCTTTCGTTTTCTTTTTCTAAAAACAAATTTAGTTCTGCGAAAGAACTTCTTTTTTCAGATCCGGAGGGAACAATGAAAGAAAAGACATCGTTAAATTCCCCAGCCACTTTTTCTATTTCTTCCGCATAAAATATAACTTTTTCTTTAGCAAATGAATTTTCTTCCTGTTTATTTTTTTCCGCTTTTAAAATTGCTTTTATAGTTTCTTTAATTTCTCTTTTTTTATTATCATTTCCTAATGATTGAACTAAACGAGATTGAACCTTGCTCGGATCCACCAAAAACCTCCCCAAATCTTTCCGTCCGATGATCACTGGAAATTCCAAATTACTTCTGTCCGTCACAGACATTTTTGAAATTACTGAAACGCCAGATAATATTATTTTCATTTTAATCAGCAAACGATAAGAAACTCCGTGGCTGGATTTGATAACAACTGTGTCAAAATCATCTCCCCATTTTTCTAATCTATCTTTTATTTTTTCATCCAAACTTTCTTTCGTAGAATTATTTTCTATTTCTAATTTTTTAACAACTTCCTGGAATTCATCTATCACCTCTTCGTAGCCCAATTTTCTCGCCAGCTCCTCATCAATTGATGATCTATCTGCTCCCGTATCTATTTTAGCTTTTAACTCTATTTCTTCTGCTTTCATTTTTTCACTGTTTTTATCATCTACATCTTTATTTTCTTTATTCATAATTCCTAATTCATAATTCATAATTCCTATCGTCTCAATAATCCCCAAAATTTGCTTCCCAGAAATATCTTCAATTTCTTCTTCAATTTCTCCGCCAAATAAATCCTGCGCGATTCTAATCCCGTGCGTTTCATTTTTTACTTTTAAGCCGCTTACTTTTTTTAATCTATATTTCAGCGGCGCCAGATTAGCAATCTGGATGGAAAGTCCAGCATGCGCGTTTATTTCCAAAACGACTGGTCCCCGCTCACTGTCAATCGCAATATCAACGCCGATATATCCTAACTTAGAAACCTCTTGGCACTTAATCGCAATTTCCAAAATTTCTCGCCAGTAGGGAATTTTAATTCCTTTCAAAGTTAATTTTGTATCGGGATGTTTTTCAATCAAAAAATCTCTCATCACGGCATTAGTCGTCACGCCTGTGGCAATATCCACGCCCAATCCTATTCCACCCATATGCAAATTCGCTTTTCCGCCAGATTCTTTTGTCGGCAAACGAAGCATCGCCATCACAGGAACTTTATTATAGACAATTACTCTGATATCAGGAATTCCTTTGTAAGAATATGGCTTGAGAATTTTTAAAAGTTTAATTCTCTCTTCAAAAAAAGCGATATCGGAAGCTCCTGAAAAAGAATAGAATCCTTCAAAAATATCCATAATATGATTTCGCAAATCCTTGATCGTCATTTTTCCGCCTTCTGTTGAAACCCAGCTTTGATCTTTTTTCTGTCCAAAAATTACTTTGATCCCTTTCCCGCCGCTTCCGCAATTCGGCTTCAAAACAAAACTTTTCGGCAAGTCGTCCCATTTAAAAACTTCCAGCTCTTTTCTGTTTCTAATAACGCCATAGATTTTAGGAACTGGAATTCCAGCCTTAAAAAGCGCTTCCTTGCTCCGCAGTTTATTATTCGCAAGATGAATCGCGCCCTGAAGATTATTTGGTCTGATATAAGAAAGGTTTCTCGCGTTCATCCCGAGGAGACCTTTGCTGTTTTTGAGGAAAGTAAACATAATTAAATTGGATTAAGAAATTTATTTATCAACATTCTTCATAACCTCCCTAAACCTCAAATACTCGCTCAAACGAATTCCAGTCCAGCGGCCTAAGAAGATATTGATAACAAATAATAACAAAATATATTCTGGATGATCAAGAACTAAATTTTTGAAAACATCCCAGATGATAAAATAATAGCAGGCAATGGAAATAACAAGCGTTTCAATAGAAAGAACTGCTGCTGTTCTAAATCCTTTTTCAACTTGAGTGGAAATAAATTTTTCTATTAAAGTTATCAAAATTAAAATCGGCAAAATAGAAGTTGCCGCTAGTCCAGTTTTATTTAAATACCCGCCAACTGCCAGTAGCGCTAAAATCGCTAAACTAATCACCGTCAAAACAATCGCCATTCTCGGCATATACAATAAGCGAAAATTTCTCAAGATATACCTCACTGCTGTTCCAGTTATAAAAATAACTAAGAAAATAGCTATTCCATATTTAATTCCAATCGCCCAAAAAGCGAAAGTCAAGACTAATGGCGTATAAATACCAAACGATTTGACTCCAATCAACTGCCGAAACGCCGCAATCAAAGTAGCGACAAAAGGCAACGCGAGAATTAAATAAATTGTTTCGATACTCACGCCTTGGGAAGCGATGAGTTGGATTATGTTGGACATAAAAATAAGTTAAAAGTTATAAAGTTTATAAAGTTAAAAGTTTGTCGGAGCAAGGGCTTTAGCCCGAAAAGTTATTATCGGACTAAAGCCCTTACTCCAAAATAATTACTATTTACTATTTACCTTCTTCTCAAATTTAATACTACTAGCGCAACATATCGCTACCGCCAACGCATCCGCCGCATCGTCAGGCTTAGGCACTTCATTTAAGCCCAAAATCGCCTTAACCATCTGCTGAACCTGATTTTTATCCGCGCGTCCATATCCTACCACCGCTTGCTTGACCTGTAAAGGAGTGTACTCATAAATGTCAAGCCCCCGTTTTTTGCCAATATTTTTGCCAATAAATAAAATAACCCCGCGCGCTTGTCCGACGGTAATAATTGTTTTTGCGTTCTTAAAGAAAAACAATTCTTCCACCGCCATCGCCTGGGGTTTATATTTTTTTATTATTTTTTTCAGCTCCTCTCCCAAAAAATCCAGCCGATCCGACATTTTTAATTTCTTGTCTGTCAAAATACAACCGTAATCTACCGCCTTCAATTTGCCTTGCTTATTTTCTATCACGCCATAACCAGTTATCGCTGTTCCTGGATCAATGCCTAAAATAATCATAGAAATTTTTAATCTTATTTTTCTAATTCTATATCTATTATGACATAGATTAAATAAATTTGGTATTATTCCGGCAAATTCTTTCCTTCCAATTCTTTCCACAAAGAATCAAACATAAATTTAACTAACAAATAAATCGTTTCGTTTTTAATCAAAATTGAGGAGTACGATTTTTGGAGTGAAATAAGAGCAACTTTGTTATTATAAAGAAGCATTCCTGAATCAAAATTTTTAACTGTCGGCAAAAATCTTATCTCTCGAAAATCAGTATCTCCTTCACGATATAATTTTTTGTTATGAGCGTGATAATCAGTAATAACATATGCTTTAGTGCCTCCAATCTGGCGGCGTTTTTTTGTTACATCAGAAAGAATGCGTGATAATCCAAGATGTTCATAGGTTTTTCCAGGAAATATGACATGGAGATCTTTTCGGCTTTTTAATATATTTTCTATGATATTCCAAGTACCTTCTATTCCCTGAAAATGACGAATTTCTTCTTTTGATTCCGTAGTCTTATTTTTCAAAATTCTTTCAAGCTGTGGCAAAATATCTTTTATCCTCTTTTCTTCTTTCTCAATTTCCTTTTTCTTTATTTGAGCAATCTTAAGTAATTTTTCTGGTTTTTCGGCAAAAAATATTTTCTTATTTTTTTGAATTATTTCGCCTACCAGTCCTATTTGCTTTAATCTTTCCAAAACTAAATAAACTGTCGTTCTTTTAACACCAGTTTCAATAGCAATATTCTGAGCAGAAATAGAGCCAAGCTTAAGAATAGCCAAGTATATTTTAATCTCCTTTTCTTTCAATCCAATTTGTTTTAAGCTTTTAAACATAGATTTATTTATAAACTGTTTTTAATTTATGACAACAAATATTATATTTATTTGTAGCTTATATAAGCTAAGTTATTCTATATTGAATATAATTGTATTTTATCATATCCAAGTAGTATAGACAAGTTTTAAAATTATGATTAAACTTAATGTGCAGGTTGATCTTTAAGGTTTAATAACTTAGGAGGAAACAGAAAATGAACGAAGAAGCTGAAAAGAACGAGGGTAAATGGATGAATGCAATAGTCAAAATTATTCAATATATGAATAGAAGCATATCAGACACCGAACCCGACGAAGATGCTATTAGGGATTTTCTAAGCGAAATTAAAAATGGAAATCCAATGCAGGCATTTCTAAAAATGCCTCCGATAATTTGGATGACATGTGAAACTTACGATTTGCAAGAAGAATTTTCAAATCTTTTTATTGAAGCAATAAAGAATGATGAAAATTTTGAAAAAGCTATTGATTTTGCAGTTGAATCAGTGAAAAACGCTATACTCAATTCAGATGATGAGGATTTTAGCGATCAATCAAATGGAGAATTTTTATTAGAATGCTTAAAACGGGTGGCGCTTCAATCTTTGCAAAACAAGAGTTGAGTAAACTCACTCAATTATCCCAACAAACCCACGGACGAAAAGTTGAACCAGCACTTGGTTCAACTTTCGTCCCTTTTTTTATCTCCAAAAACTTATCCACAAACTTAATTTGACAGATTTTATTTCCCTGCTATACTAATAATAATATAACTCTCACGCCCGAAGTTTTTAGGCTTCACCTTGGCAGAGGGTTTTATTTTTTGGGAAAACAGGACATCAGATACTTTTTATCACCCCTTTTACTTTCTTTTATTTGAACAAAAAATACTTCTTTGTCTTTTGTTTTTCCAATAAAACGATGCAACATTTCATTTCTGTTGTCAGTATTTTCCATTGAAACTGGAGCAATTCTAGAATTTCTAATCAAATCAAGAGCGCAGGAAAAATATCTAAGCCTTCTTATTTTTTCTCTTAAATTCTTTTGCGCTAAATGAACCCAAAAATAATCAAAGAATATTTTCTGCTTATTGAAATAAGCCGAACGAATATAAGGTCTTCTTTTTGTTCTCTTCTTTATTTGATTTAAAATAAATGAAGCGTGTTTCTTAACTTCCGCATAATTAGTTTCTGGAAGTTTTTTTGTTTTTGTTTAATAAAAAATCATAATCTAATATTTTTTAAAGATAGTTCAGTTCTCTTTTTTTATTTCCAAAAAACCTATTCCTCCAAATTACTAAAAACCTCCCCCACATCCTCCTGCTCATTCAATGCTTCAAATAATTTTTCTATCCGCGCGTTTATTTTTTCGTCATCAATTTTGATAGTATTTTTTGCTTTCCACTCAAAGCCAGTGTCATTTATTTTTATCTTATTTTTTTCCAAATTTTCTTTTACTTTATATAAATCTTCAGGCTTAGTGTAAATTATCACGATATCGTCAATCAATTTGAAATCATCAGCTCCTGAATCTATAATTGCCATTTCTAAATCATCCTCACTTATCTCTAAATCCTTTTTATCAACTTCTAAATATCCAAAACGCTCAAACATCCATTTAACACTTCCGACCTCTCCCAGCCTTCCACTGCCCATAGAAAGAATATGTTTTATTTCCGCCACGGTTCTGTTCGTATTATCCGTCGTGCCTTCTATAATTATCGCAATCCCGCCGGGACCATAGGCTTCATACAAAACTTCTTCAATCGTCCCGCCTTCCAGTTCGCCTGTTCCTTTTTTAATCGCTTTCTCAATATTATCCAAAGGCATATTCGCCTGCTTCGCTTTTTCAACTGCAAGCTTTAGAGCGGGATTCATACTTGCGTCCCCTCCTCCGTTTTTCGCCATCAGCGTCACCACTTTAGAAAGCTGTGAAAAAACTTTTCCTTTCTTCACATCAGCAACGCCCTTCTGTCTTTTGATTTTTGACCATTTTGAATGTCCAGACATAGTTTTTAAATTAAACGAGATTATTTGTCATTCCTGCGAAGGCAGGAATCCAGAATTAATCTCATTACACATTTTTTTATTTAAACTCAACTTCATCTCCAACATTCAGTCCTATTTCTTCACTCATTCTCCCATTCACCTCCAAAACATACTTCGCCTTTTTATCAGAAGTAAAGGTCTCGCATTGTTCAACTTTACACGGCTCAGCGTTTTCTTTTATAAAAACAACTTTTTTATTCTCATCAATCCAAATTATATCCAAAGGAATTAAAACATTCTTCATCCAAAAATTATATTCATTTTCCTCCTCAAATAAAAACAGCATCCCGCTGTCTGGCTCTAAATATTTTCTATTCATCAACCCTGTTTCTTTTTTTTCTAAAGTATCCGCAATTTCAACATCAAAACATTTACTTTCAAAACATACTTCAGAAATATTATTATTTTCTAAACTATTATTTTGCGCATAAAACAAAAAAGAAACTGCTATCAAAAGTAGAGCTACGCCTAAAATAATATTCAACTTATTTATTATCTTTAACATTTGATTTTATAAATCCAAAATTCAAAGCTCAAATTATTCCAAATCAATAACAAAAGACAAATGCTTAAATTTTTTAGATTTTATCATTTGAATTTGATTTGAGCAATTTGACATAATTTGGATTTTGGAATTTCTCAACCTATCCTCTCATCTTAACCTCATACTCAATCTGCTCTATCTTCCTTAAATTATTTTTCGCCTGATCGTATTTAGTTCGCAGATAACCAGTCATATCAAACTTCACTAATTCCGCCATAATCTCGTTGATGATTTTTTTTATTTTATCTACCTCATCAAAATTACCGGCCGTCGCTTGGTTAATCGCTTGACGAACTAATTCGCCAGTCAAATCACAAAGTCCGCCGAGATAACTGTCTATGTTTAAATTGATGCCTTTAATTTTATCAACTTTCTCTCCCGCCATCACAAAATAAAACATTTTCGCTTCCACATATTCCTCCGCTCCCGCCCGATACGATCCTTCTTTAGAAACTCGCTGATGCCCAAATTCTTTTTCCAACTTCTGCAACGATTTTTCTATCTCCGTTAATTCTGTTTTTGCTTTACTCAAATCGCCGCGATGCAAAGAGAAAATCGTTCTCTTAGAACTATGCAAAACAACATCAGACAATTTAATAATCTGCCTTCTCTCATTTTCTCCCTTGTCATAATCTTTTTTTAGTTTTTGAATGAATTTTTTATTAATCATAATTTTTAAAATTATTTTAGTTATCTTAGTGTAAGTATTAGTTTTTTTAGTATTTCACTTCAATCCAAATCAAAATCCTTATCCAAAAGAATTTCTTCAATAACCCGCCATTCGCTATCCAATATTCTATCCTGCTTATTGCGTTTTAGCTGTTCAATTAGAAATTTCACCTCTTTTTGAATTATCTGCGTTCCGACTTTTGATTCAAACTCTTTCATTTTTTCCTCAAACGCTTTCGCAATATCTCCTATTCTATCCTCTGAAATATTACGCAACTTCCCCTCGCTTCTCGCATTAAGCAAAGCGTCTTCAATCAGATTCACTTTAATACGCCCATTGATATACAACTTTGTCATAGTTTTTTTGTTAAAAATTAAATTAATTATATTTATCAAATTTTATAAAGTTTAGCAAGATTTTTGAATTTTATAAAGTTTCAATATTCAATATTTAATTCTCACTCACTTTTTTCTTACTTCTATCTATCTTAATCCTAATCCAATCAACCAAAATCAAAATACTTACTACAATCATTATACCATAAAAAACAAAATTGCCACTTTTATTTTCTCCTTCAAAATTCTTAACATTTTCAGAAACATTCAAAACCTCAGACGCTTTTGCTATTCCTGAAACTCTGCTTAACCTTAAATCTCCCTGAAATCTTGGTAAAATTCTATAGCCCAAAGAAGTCTGACTTACTTGTCCCGTAATTACCATCCAATCGCCAATCTTTATTTCTGGTTTTTTAATTTCGGTCTGCGGTTTCAAATAAATCTTTACTTCTCCGCTTCCGTCATCAAGATAAAAAACATCGCTTTTGATTTGAGAAACTTTTCCTTCAATAGTTATTAAATATCCCTCAACTGTTTTGCCTACATTTCCTGTTAAAATAATTTCTGACTGAACTAAATTGTCATGGCTAATAATTTTTAAATCTTCGTCTTTATCTAATAAAATTCTCCTTTCTCCTCCCACTTCCGAAATTCTGCCGATGATTTCAACTTCATCGCCGATATTTAAATTTGGAATTTTATTTTCGTAACTATAAACCTGAATTCCGCTTCCAGAAATATAAAAAATATTATCAGCAAATATTCCAGGAGGCGTAGAAACAATTCCGCTTGTTTTTATTTTTGAGTATTTTGTAAAATGTTTAATGTCTTCCAAGCTTACTTCTACATAATCTAAATCCTCTTCGTCAGAAGCTGAGCTTCCTATAGGAAGCTCAGCTTCTTCAGTATCATATTCTATTTTATTGCTTTTACCAATAAAATTCAAACTCCTATTTTCTTCTTCCGGAGTAATAACAGAACTCCAAAACCAGCTTTCATCATTAGCTAAATTATACGACAAACCTTCATCCGCTTTTTCGTATTTTATTTTGTCAACAATTGTTCCGTCCGGCCAGAGCAGATTAACTTCATCGCCAGTATTATTAAGCGCTATTTTTGTCCGAGCGGCATCAAATATTTCATAACTTCTCGCTTTAATAATTTCATTTTCTATCACATAAGCCTTGCTTCCTTTTTCTAAAATATCATCAAGCATCCAGCCGTTTAAATTCACTTCGCGATCAGAATCATTATATATTTCTATCCATTCATAATTGCCATTTCTATTATCCCTCCCCTCTGAATTCGGATAAATTTCAGAAATTATTATTCTGTCTGAAAAGTCATAATCGTCACCACCATTGGCTCCATTGTCCCGCAGGGCTGTGGAGTCCGTGTGCTCGTCATCGTCATCGTCATTATTATTATCGTCAATTTCCCCTTTCACAAAGGGGGCTGGGGAGATTTTGTTATTATCAGATTCGGAATCTTTTATTTCATTCGTCTCCTCCGTCTTAATCACATTTTCTCTTCCCGGCGTCGGCTTCATCGTCCAAACCCAATTTTCATTTTCATCCAAAGCAAATGCCCGCTCTTTCAAAGCCGAATCGCTTATTTCAGTTTCATCTATAATATTATTTTTATAATCTCTCAAAACAATTCCATCACCTGAATTATTCAAAGTTATTTTTGTTTCATCGCTATAAAATGCTTTATATTTTCCAGCGCCTATTTTAGTTCCCTCCGAAATTACAAACTTTTTCACACTGCCCATTTTATCTTCCAAGACACAGCCACCCAAATCAACTTCTTCATCGCCATTATTATACAACTCTATAAACTCATCGCTTTTATCACTCCCTTCTGGATCTAACAAAAACTCCGTAATAATAATATCGTCAACTCCCCCTTTCACAAAGGGGGCTGGGGGGATTTCGTCGTCGTCATTATCATTATCTACAGAAATATCTCCATCGTTGGCTCCAGTTTCCTGACTGGAGCCATCTTGCACAGAATCATCGCCGTTATTATTTGAATTCTGCGGCTCCAGATTATCCCGCAAAACAAAATCATTTTTATTATTATTTGTATCTTGAATTATGTTATCTACAATTTTTCTTACCAAACTTTGATTATTTTTTAAATTTAAATCAATTGCCTCGCCCTCAAAATCACTCGCCTCTCCCCAACCAATTTTATCAACCAAATTTCCATCGCCGTCGTATAATAAAACAGTATTATCATTTGCGAGAAAACTATTTGTCGTATACTCGTTATCTGCGGCAACATTTCCCTGGTAACATTTTTCTATTTTACTTTCCCCGCAATTAGCTCGCGGCGCGATTAGAAAATAGCCGCGAGCAAAAATTATGCCTTCAATATTATTTAAAATATTACTCTCGCTCCCGCTTTTTGTCTTTTTCTTTACATCCCAATCTTCAAGATTTACATCTAAATTAGTCGGATTATACAATTCTATAAACTCATCATAAACCGTCTCCCCGCCAATTTGAATTTCACTGATAACAAGATGATTTGCATTACTGTTTGCCAAAATAAAATTATTGTATACAAAAAAACTCCCACAGAGAAGAAGAGTTAGCAAAAAATAAATAATTTTTTTATTTCTGTTCATCGTATAATTTTTTTAAAAATTATCTCCTTGCTTTCTTTAACAAATTGCTCGGCTCTTACCAATAATTTTTCAGCATTTGTTTCGCTATAGTCGCCATAATAGTCGGCTGCCTCTCGCAAATTTTTAGCTTCCGTCAACGCTTCAATTAAAAAAATATTTAACTTCCCTTTTTCAGCATATAAGACTCTAACTGCTTCCCTTAAACAAAAATGGCTATGCTCCCGATAATTTTTATAGTAAAGCAACGCTCTGGCAGAATGGAACATAGAATAGTATGTTTGGATTATGCACCAACGATAGTTTTCTTCTTTAAAGCTTTTCTGAGCAATTCTTAAATCTTCCTCTGCCAATTTTATTTCTTTGGGGGCCAAAATTTTGCCTTGAGAAAATTCTTTTATTTTTCTTTTCTTTAAACACTCTTCAAAATGTTTGCTCATATAATTTAATTCCTTTTTTAACTTCTAAATAAAATTCCGGTTCCTTAATTTCCATCTCTCCCCACTCATTTGGCGTTTTGATAACAGGATTAATTAATAATTTTTTCCGTTCTTTTTTTATCACTTCTTTTACTTCTTTGTAATTGTTAGTCAAAACAAACAAATCAAAATCGCTTTCCGCCGATTGCTCTCCCCTGCAAGCGGAACCAAATAAAATAATTTCTTTGCTGTATTTTTTAATTTTTTCAACAATTCCTGAAAGTTTATTCACAGCCAAAGCCGTTCTCATTTGCCTAACCAGTGGATTGTGCAGATTGATTTGAAAAAATTTCATATTTCCCCTCTGCTCCATAAAAATCATCCTTTCTTTTTCTAAATCTTTCAAACTATTGTGAGCGCCACCCAAAGAGATTTTTGTTTTATCAGATATTTCTTTCGTAAAAAACTGCCGACTTGGATAGTCCGCCAAAAGATTAATTATTTTTTTATTATTTTCTGTCATTTTAATTGTTATTTAAATTTGCTTATCTCCCAAAATAAAAAATGAAAGCACTTTCATTTTTTTGAAAGTGCTTTCATTTTATAGTTTTTCGCTGGTGGTGTCAAATTTTAAATAAAATCCTACATCACAAAATCCAAATAATTTTCCTGATTGATTATTTTAAATTCCGCATTATCATAAGTCTCTTTCCAAAGTTTCGGCTCTTTCTTTTTCTTATCTCCCCACTTCATTTCATAACCAAATAATTTTCCATCTCTCTCTTCCACCCAGTCAATTTCTTTTTGATCATAAGTCCGCCAGAAATAATTATTGGCATAAATCGGTTGATAAGCTTGTTTTTTCAACCGCTCCATTACTAAATAATTTTCCCAAAGCGCGTCGATGTCGTTTCTTAAATCAAGCGGGTTGAAATTATTTATCAAGGCGTTACGCACTCCGTTATCATAAAAATAGTAGCGGGAAGTTTTGGCAATTTCCTTTCTTAAATTACGGCTAAATCCTCTAATATTAATAATGATAAAAGATTTTTCCATTAAGTCCAAATAGCGAGCAACTGTATCATTATGCAATTCCAAGGACTTAGCCAACTCCGAGAGAGAAACTTCTTTTCCTATTTGAAAAGCCAACAAAGCGAGTAGATCTCTAATTTTCTTAGAATTCTTAATCTGTTCTAATTCAAAAATATCCCGAAATAAATAGGAGTCAATCAACTCGCCTAAATATTTATTCTTCTCTTCATTTGAACGCAAGTTAAATAGTTCAGGATATCCGCCAAAAATCAAATGGGCTTCAAATATTTGCTGATAATAAGTTAGATCTTTAATGCCGACTAATTCCTTAACTGAAACTGGATAAAGAAAAACTGTTTTTTTTCTGCCAGTTAATGGCTCCCCAACTTTTTGCGCCAATGCAAAAGAAGCAGACCCACTGGCAATAACTTTAATTTTAGGAAGATGATCAACAATCAGTTTTAAATTAAGTCCAATCCCTGGAATTTTGTGCGCTTCGTCAACAATAAGCAAACTGGCATTTCCCACAAAACTTCTTAATTTTTCTATTGATTGAGAAGAAAGCTCTTTTTGAATTATTAAATCTTCTCCGCTCACAAATTTAATATTTTCCTCGTTTTCTAAATTTTTAACCAGTTCTTTTAATAATGTTGTTTTGCCAACTCTTCTCGGACCATAAAGCAAAATCACCTTGTTTTCCTGCAATTTTTGCTTGAGTAAATTATATGCTTGTCTTTTTATAAACATATTGACTGGTTAAATTTATATTAATTCGTCTAATCAACTGGTTGTATTATAACAAATACAACCAGTCTGTCAAGTTTATTAATAATACTATTTTTTTTAACTGACGCAAATTCTATAAATTCCGTCAAGTAGCGGACTGAATTTATATAAATTGCGTCTGTTGATTGACTGAATTTTGGTAAATCTATAAATTTAGCTAAATTTGTGTAGTCGCAATCCACAAATTAATGATAATTTATGGATTATAATTTGCAAATAAAAAAAGAGTGGCAAGCCGAGCTATACCACATCATTATTGTTATTTTTTCTTAGCAGTTTTAGTATTCCCCATATCAAAATATAAGACATAAAGGACATTGCTGCTGCTATTGCGCTCACTGTCATTACAGACAAAAAACCGCTTCCATAGCCTCCCACCGACGAAACAGACATCAAACCCACAACCACCATAGCTACAAAAACAATTGCAGCTACAATAACTGGTAAACATTCTTTTGTTTTCAATTTCTCACCTCCTTTTTGTAAAGATTTTTGTCTTATCATTGTTATTATTGTCGTCATAACCAACAGCACAACAACAATCACTATCCATTCTATCGCTAAATTGACAAAGTTAGCCAGTACGAACGATACTACCACAGTGAAGAAATAATCAATTGGCATAATCCAGACAAATATCCCTTTAAACGCAGGATATTTTTTCTCCATAAAAGTATGAAGTCCGTATTCATTTTGATACGGATTGACAATGTGCCACATGAAATCCTCAAAAGTGGATAACAGGATTAGCAAGCTGAACAAAAACACAGCTAAAGTTCCAAATAGTTCTATAGGGACTTCAATCCCATAAATTTTCAGAATAAATATGCAAGCTGTAATTGTAAACGCTACAAGTGTTATTGTATACGATACAAGTCCAGTATGATATCCTGTTAATTCTTTTGGAAACCAGCTCACTGTTTTCCTCCAACAAGGTAAGGCCGCTGCCCACGGATGCCTTCCTTCCATCTGTGCTTCCTTATATGCCAGAGCTATAACTACAAGCCCTAACATAATTCCTGTAACAATTGCTCCTATCAAAAACATTATTAAACACCTCCATGTCTAACTTCGCATTATACTCCGATTCTTATCTTTGTCAATCCCACCACTCAACCCAAAAAATCCAGTTCAACAAAACTGGATTTTTTTATATTTATCTAAGCTATAATTTTATTTCTCATCCTTCTCCTCCGTTTTTTTCAGAACAAAAGAAATAAACTGCTCTTTTTTATTTTCTTCATCATCTCCAAATATTACAGAGCTTTCAACTTCTAATTCATTATCTTCAAAAAACTTCTTCCATTCATCTTCACTACGCAAATTAAATTTTGACACTTTCAAATTCAACAATATATTTTTACTGTGAGCTATAATTCCCTCTGTTTTTTCCTCTTGTAATATTTCATCTACAAGCACTATCCTACCGTTATCTTTAATCATTTCCCTCATTTGTTCTAAAATTTCATTTTGCTGATCGTCATCTAATTCCTGAAATGTAAAATATGCCGTAGCCATTTCAACCGACTTATCCTTAATCGGCATATTCTCTCCATCTCCAAAAACAGAATCCATTTTTTCTCCTTCATTTGATTTGGAAACTTTTTTTGAAGCATAATCAGATAAATCTATTCCAACTGTTTTTATTTCTTTGTCAGGATTAGACTTTATCAATTCTTGCATCATATGTCCCTTGCCTCCTCCAACATCCACTATTCTTATTTTTTCTTCATCGCTAAATTCTTCTACAACATCTTCTACTCCCGATCTCTTAATCATCAACTCCGCTCTATCTTTAAGCCAATTTTGAACTGGTTCTATTTCACTAACTTCATGAGCTACTTTATCTTTCATTGATCTCGGATCGGGATGTCTATCTTTCGCCGACTCAAACATCTCTCTTGATCCATCTCCAAATTTCATATTTTTAAAATTACTTAATTAATCTATTTTCATTATAATACACCATCCCAAAAAATCAAATTGCTATGCTATGCATAACAATTTAACAATTTAGCAATTTAGCAATTTATTTTTTCATCAACTTCCCAATTTCCTCCTTAGAAATCCCTCCAATAAGATAAATCGCGGGAAGATAAACGACAACGCCTATTATTGCTAAGAAGATAATATTTAAATAACTAAAATAATTTAAAACTAAAGCCATTAAGAAAGACGCCAGGAAAGCTTTGAGTAAAATTTTAAAAGATGGAATAAAATTTATTGTTTTGTAGATTACATAGATCATTAAGCTTGTTACCAAAAGCTCCGTCGCGACTGTTGTCGCCGCCGCGCCGAAGTAGGAATATTTGGGGATAAAAATAAGATTAGTGATAATATTAAAAATCATTCCGACGAAATAAATTTGCGCTAAACGTTTTTGCTGGTTAGCGGCGATAATCATATTACTAAAAAGCGCGCCGAGAAAGATAAAGCCAAGCGCGATTATTAAAATATTTAAAACCAGCGGCGAATCGGCGAATCCTTTTTCCGTGAATAATCCAATAATCTTATCAGAAGTCATTATCGCGCCAAAAGCAATCGGCAGAAAAGCGATGATCAAAAAATCCAAAGTTCGCTGGACCACTGATTTAAATTTATTTCTATCTGTAAAAATATATTTGCTCATAATCGGCATTGTCAGCCCGACAATCATTGCTGGGAAAAAGATTAGGTTTTCCAGAATTTTATATGACAATCCATAAACGCCAACCGCCTCGCTATCTTTCATTACAGAAAGAAAAATCGTGTCCAATTTGAAATAGATTAAAACTATAATTGCCGAGATTGCCAAGGGATAAGATTGAATTAACAATTTTTTCCAGAACTTAAAATCAAACGATAATTTTATCCGGACATATTTAGAAGCAAAACGCAAAATTAAAACAAAACTTACTATTGAGCCAAGAAATACTGAAGAGATAATATATAAAAAACCAAAATCATAAGCAATAAAATACCAAACAAAAAACAGCTGGACAACTCGCCCCGCCACTTCAACAATAGCGACTTTATCCATTGCCAAATGTTTTTGAAAGAGCCCCATTAAAACCTGAATATTGGAGAGCATCCAAAATCCCGCCGCCGCGACAGCAATTCCATATTGAACATTATTTGAATACGGAAACAATAAAGAAACAAAATAAGCGACACCCAAAATAAAAAACCCCGCTGTAAGACGCAGAGTAAAAGCGTTATTGACAATTTTTTTCTCATCCGCGCCTTCGCGGGAAATTTCTCGGACCACAATGGAATAAAGCCCCAAGTCGGCAAGAACGGAAAAAATATAAATGAAAGTCACCACAATTATATAATCACCAAACCCGCTCTCGCCAAGATAGCCGATGATTAACTTGATAATCAGAAAAGCGATTGCCACTTCAACAACACGAGCCATTGCAGAGAAAGAAGCATTATAAGCGATTTTTTGGGTAAGATTTAACTTCATAAATTTACAAACTCCCAATAATTCTCTTTATTAATTATTTCAAACTCTGAATTATTGTAAGTGTTTAAAAATTCCTGAGGAATCTTTTTTTTGTCCGCATTCCATTTGAATTCAAAAGCGAATAATTTGCCGTCTCGTTCTTCAATATAATCAATTTCCTTTTGATCATAAGTCCGCCAGAAATAATAGTTCGCAAAAATATTATTATTACTATTTCGTTTTATTCTTTCTATAATGCAAAAGTTTTCCCAAAGAGCGCCGAGGTCATTTCTAATTCCCAATTGATTAAAATTCTGAATTAAACTATTTCTAATTCCCAAATCATAAAAATAAATTTTTACAGACTTAGAAATTTCTTTGCGCAAATTACGACCAAACGAACGCAAAGTGAAAATAACAAATGACTGTTCTAATAAATCAAGATATTTTTGGATTGTTAATCTATCAACTCCTAACTGCCTTGCCAATTCGTTATAAGAAACTTCATTCCCTAATTGCAACGCCAAAAGTTGTAAAAGATTAACGATAATGCTTGATTTTTTTATTCCCTCAAAAGAAAGAACATCTTTGTATAAATAATTAGAAGATATTTCGTCTAATCTATTTCGCGCATCGTCATCGGATAAAAAGAAAACTTCGGGATAAAAACCGAAGCGCAAGATATTTTCTATTTTTGCCTCTATTTCAAAACGACTGTTTTGTTGTTTAACTTCTGAAATTGA
The DNA here is from genome assembly GCA_030638825.1 of bacterium. Taxonomy (GTDB): domain Bacteria; phylum Patescibacteriota; class Minisyncoccia; order JAHIHE01; family JAGLIN01; genus JAGLIN01. The sequence continues at coordinate 49,237 of DAOWDU010000053.1, forward strand.
AAACGGATAAAGCGTAAAAGTCCAAGTTCTGCCCGTAAGTGGTTCGTTTATTTTATTTGCTAAGTCAAAAGAAGAAGATCCCGTAGCGATAATTTGAATGTCAGGATAGGTGTCAATTAAAATTTTAAGAATCAGTCCGATATTAGTAATTTTTTGCGCTTCGTCTAAAATCACTAATTTATTATCGCCAAGGTAACTTTTTAATTTTTCCGCTTCAGGAGTAGACAAACCTTGCTGAACAGACAATAATTCGCAATTTAAATAAAGTTTTTTATCTCTATATCTTTCAAGGATTCGTTTAACAAGCGTAGTTTTTCCAACTTGTCTCGCGCCATAAATAACAATAACTTTGCCTTTAAAAAGCCGTTTTTCTATCTGCGACTGAATTGAACGAGGTAAATATGACATCCTAATAACAAATTTAATAGAAATAATATGATTACATTCATAATATTATACTAAATTCTGATATTTGTCAATACTAATAATCAATAATCACATCCCTTAATATATAACATTTCAATTAGTTTCTACAAATTTCCGTTCTACTCTTCCACATACTTAATAATCACCTTCCTCATCAAATCATCTCCCACGCTTTCTGTGGTTAAATTTTCACGGGAAGATATTTCTATGTGAACTATTTTTCTTTCATAAGCAGACATCGGTCTCAGCGCGACTGAATTTTTATTATAGATAACTTGATTCGCAATCGTGTCAGCAAGTTTGACTATTGACTCTCTTTTCTGCTTTTTATAATCATTAACATCAATATTAAATCTTATTTCGTTGTTTTCATTTTCATCGCTATTTTTTTCCAATGCTTTTTTCCTAACCACAATACCCGCCAAATGTTGAAAAGCTTGTAAATTTGACCCATATTGTCCGATCAAAAGATTCGGATCGTCTGTCATTAAATTAATTATGTACACCTCCCGCCCCTCTCCGACATCTTCAATTCTTTCCTCCTCTATATTCGCCTCTAAACCCATAATATTTAGAAGCTCAACAACTGTTTCCTTGACAAGTTTATTGTTTTCTTCATTCATAGAATTATATTGTTAAATGGAAATTAATTGAAACTCGTAGAAATTAAATTGTTATTTTCTAAGGACAATTAATTTCAAATAGTTTCTATCAATTTCCATAAATTTCTACATCATTACGCTATTTATAATAATAGAACAATTTATTTTACAACTTCCACTTCCTGTTCTTGGTCTTGATTCTTTTTTTTCCTCATTATAATACGCTGCTGGACAATGGCAAATAGCGTTGTTACTGCCCAATATAACGCCAGTCCGGAAGGGAAACTCATTGCGAAAACAAAAGTTAGCACGGGCATTATGTAAATCATCTGTTTCGTCATTGATTGAGCAAAGTCTTGAGTTTTTTCTTCCGCTGTTTTTTCTTTATTTTCTTCTTCATTCTTATCTCCGTCTTCTTTGTTTTTCTTTTGCCCCATCAGCATTTTTGTCTGGAAATATTGCAAACTCGCCGCAATTAAGGCTAAACAAAGATTAGTTTCAGATAAATTAATAATACCAAATGAAATTGGATTTAAATATCCAGGATTGCTGACAAAAGGATATAAAATCGCCAAACTTTCTTCTTTGAAGCCATTGATAAAAACATGATAAAGAGCGATTAAAACAGGGAATTGGACTAATAAAGGAACACAACCAGAAAAAGGATTTACTTTGCGTCTTTGATATAATGCCATCAATTCTTTGGCTTGTTTTTCTTTATCTTCTTTGTATTTTTTCTGAATCGCTTTCATCTCTGGCTGAATGGCCTGCATCGCCCGCTGACTTTTAATAGATTTGCTATTCATTGGATATAACACAAATCGGACCAGCAAAGTTACCATGATAATCGCCACTCCAATATCCTGCCCCGGAATTACATTATAAAAAAACACCATTAAATTAAAAAGCGGATAGTAGAGTATTTCATTGTAGATGAAAGATAAAGGGTTCATTTTGTTTTAATTTTTAGTTTTTAATAAATGAGGGTTCCATAGTCCCGTTAGGGCTGTGGAACCTAGAATGAAAGGTTCGCATATGCGGTGCCACAGCTCTGCGGAGACTATGGCACCGTCGTTTTTATTTCAATAAATCAAAGCCTCCTTTAGAAAAAGGATGACATCTAAAAATTCGTTTTATTCCTAAAAAAATGCCTCTTCTAACGCCATATTTCTCTATTGCCTGATACGCGTATTCACTGCAGGTTGGGTAAAATCGGCATCCTAAATAAAAAGATTTATTTAAAAAAGAAAAGAAACCATGATCGCAGGACAAGGTTTTTTGGTAAAGCTTGATTGATTTTAGAATAAATATTTTTAACATTTTATTTCTACGCAATGACAATCTTTTTATTCTTTTTTCACCACTAATCCAGACCTTTTCAACAGGTTTTCCACAACTATATCAACATCATCAAAACTTTTTTTAACCTCTTTTCCTCTAAAAATAAAAACAACATCAAAGCCTGGTTTTATTTCATTCCACCGCAATCTTATTGTTTCCCTTAGCAATCGCTTTATTCTATTTCGCTCCACCGCTTTTTTGGAGATTTTATTACTAACGATAAAACCAAATCTGGATATTTCTAAATCATTCTCAACAGTTTTTAACGCCAAAAACCTCTCAGAAAAATACGCTCCCTTTTTAAAAATATTATCAAACTCCTTCTGTTTCCTTATTCTAAGTTCTTTCTTAAGCATAGTTTTATTAATCTGTCATTGCGAGAAGCCCGAATGAGCGTAGCGAAGAGATGGCAACGAAGCAATCCCAGAATTAAATTCATTGTGCATAGTTATGGGATTGCTTCGTCGGCATTTCGTTCGCTGCGCTCCTCAGCCTTCTCGCAATGACAGTTTGTAATCTAAAAGCTAAAACAACTTAGACAGTCAAACTCTTCCGTCCCTTCTTTCTCCGCGCGGCTAAAACATTCCTCCCGCAGGGAGTTTGCATCCGAGCTTTAAACCCATGCGTTCGCGCCCTCTTTTTCTTTTTCGGCTGATATGTTCTTTTCATTATTATAAATAATCTATTTAAGCTATGAGTAGTATAATATGGTTTTTAAAGTCCGTCAATGGGAAAAAGAAAAATTAACAAAAAAGGTGTCGAAAAAAGGTTGACAACTTTCAATTAGTGAAATATATTAGATTTAGTTTAAGGAGGTTCAAATAAAATGAAACCAGTAGCATATGTTGCCAGTCCATTAGGCTTTTCTGAGGCAGGAAAACTGTTTTATGATACAGTCCTTATACCTCTAATAGCCGAGATTGGATTTGAAATTCGTGACCCATGGACTTTAACTCCAAGAGAATTTATAGATCCAGTTCAAGCACTCCCATATGGAGAAGAAAAAAGAAAAAGATGGACCGGACTTAACCTCGTCATAGGAAGCAACAACAGGAAAGCAATAGAAGAATCCGACATCATTGTCGCAGTACTTGATGGCACTGATGTTGATAGCGGCACAGCTGCAGAAATAGGTTATGGTTCCGCTTTAGGGAAAACTATCGTTGGTTATCGAGGTGATTTTCGTCCAGGAGGAGAAAATGAGGGAAGCATAGTAAATTTACAGGTTGAGTATTTTATTTACCTGAACAATGGAGAAATTGTAACGGATTTAGAATCTCTAAAAATAGCCCTCGCCAAATATGAAAACCGCTTCTCTAGAAAACTAGAGGACTAGCATAAATCAATTTTCCAAAAGTCATCGTTTGATGACTCTTTTTTTATCCCCTCTCATCCACATTTCATCCACACCTTATAAACACCCCTCTTTATTTTAAGCCATTTTCTTTATCCAAACAACTGTGATATAATATAAATATTGTGATTAATGGTAATTAATTGTAATTATTAAATTACAATTTAATTACAACCAGTTACTATAAATTACTATTTATTACCGTAACACCATGACCAACGAACAACTTTGGCAAGCCGTTATGGGAGAAGTTGAACTCTCCATAAGCAAAGCGAGTTTTACTACTTGGTTTAAAGACACAAGCATTATTTCTGTTGATCAAGAAAAAATTATAGTTGGTGTTCCGAGCGGATTCGCGGAAGAGTGGCTTAAAAATAAATATCACAAATTCATTTTAAAAGCGTTTCAAAAGATTTGTCCTCAGATTGAAAAAGTTACTTATAAAATTGTCGGCAATTTTAAACCGCCCAAAAATGGCGCGCTTTCAGATTTAAAACAGGAGACATCTTCTTATAAAGATTTCGCGAGCAATCAAGAAGAAGAACTCCCCGACGATGATTTAAACCCAAGATATACCTTTGACAATTTCGTTGTCGCTTCCAACAATGAACTTGCTCACGCCGCTTGTTCCGCTGTCAGTAAAAACCCTGGCGTTGTTTATAACCCATTATTTATTTATGGCGGAGTTGGACTTGGGAAAACTCATCTCCTTCAATCAATAGGCAATGAGTTATTAAGGAAAGATCCGAAGAAAAAAATTAAATACGCTTCGTCAGAAAAATTCACGAATGAATTAATAAGCGCTATCGGCGGAAAAAATACAAAAGGCTTTAAAGACCTTTATCGAAAAATAGATGTCTTAATTATTGATGATATCCAATTTTTAGCTGGCAAAGAAAAAACTCAGGAAGAATTTTTCTACACCTTCAACGCGCTTTACGAAAAAAACAAACAGGTCGTAATTTCCAGCGACCGGCCTCCCAAGGCTATTCCCGCGCTGGAAGAAAGGCTAAGATCGCGATTTGAAGGAGGAATGATTGCTGATATTGGATTTCCAGAATACGAGACGCGCTTAGCCATTTTAATAGCAAAAATAAAAGAGCGGAATTTTGAAATGCCAGAAGAGTCTTTAAATTATATCGCCCTGCATATTCAAAAAAATATCAGAGAGCTTGAAGGAGCGCTGAACACAATTATGGCGACCTGCGAACTTAAAAACGATTACCCAGATTTAGACAGAACAAAAGAGATTTTATCGCAAATAATTTCCCAGCCCATAAAAAAAGCGACCACGCCAAAAGATATTTTAAAACACACTTCTTCTTTTTACGGAGTTGCTCTTGACGATTTAAAAAGCAGGAGTAGAAAAAACGAAATTGTAAAACCGCGGCAGATTGCGATGTATTTAATGCGCAGTGAAATTAAAAGTTCTTTTCCTTCAATCGGAAGCTGGCTTGGCGGACGCGATCACACTACTGCCATGCACGCCTATGATAAAATATCAAAGGAAATAGAAAATGACAAAACAATAGAACAGGAAATACGATTGATAATTGAAAAAATTTATAATGCATAACTTGTTAACAATCCTCTCTAAAACCTGTTGATAATATTGGGATAAAAATGGGCAATAAAAATCATTATTTAAATCTCCAAAATTATCCAACTTTTATTAACAATTTTTCAACACACTTAATAACAACCTAGATAAGTAAATTTTAGTTTTTATTAAAATGAAATTCATACTTTTCCACTTAAAAAAATTTCTCTATAACAACTACTATTTTAAATAAATAATAAAATAATTATCATTGTAAATATATCTAATTAATTTAAAAAAATAAATATGAAATTAATATGCACTCAAGAAAATTTAAACAAAGCGCTTAATGTGGTTGGTAAAATTATAAATAAAAACACCACCCTTCCAATTTTAAATAATGTTTTATTAAAAACAGATAAAGGGAGATTAAAATTAAGTTCCACAAACTTGGAGTTGGGAATAAATTATTGGGTGGGAAGTAAAATTGAGGAGGAGGGCGAAATAACGGTGCCGACCAGATTATTTGCTAATTTTATTTCAAGCTTGCCCAACAGTAATGTGGAGATAAAATTAAAAGAAGATGTTTTAAATATAAAGTGCGATAAATATAAAACAAACATTAAAGGTTTAAGCGCGAAAGAATATCCCCTAATCCCAAAAATAGAAGCGGAACCAGTGTTTAAAATAAACAGTTCTGATTTTAAACAAGCGCTATCTCAGGTTTTACCTGCAATTTCAAGCAGCGAATCAAGAATTGAGATAACAGGAGTATTTTTAGATTTATCAAAACTTAATCAGAATAAAATAATATTAGTGGCGACGGACAGCTATCGCTTGGCGGAAAAAACCTTAACTTTAAAAAAGGAAAATGTAAATAAAGAAGCATTGAATTTAGCTGGAGATATAAGTTCTGTCATAATTCCCAAAAACGCTGTTCAGGAATTAATAAGAGATCTAGATGACAGTGAGAATTTATTAGAAGTTATTATTTCAGAAAATCAAATTCTTTTTAAATTTAATAACGCTAATATGATTTCTCGTTTATTAGAAGGAAAATATCCTGACTATAAACAAATTATTCCAGACAAATTTGAAACAGAGGCTATTGTAAATGTTGATGAAATTGCCAATGCGATCAGAGTTGCGGGATTATTTGTTAATGTTGCTAATAATAATATTAGATTAAAGGTTTATTCAAGTTCTAATATTTTGGAAGTGAGCTCAGAGGCGAGTGAGATTGGTAGTAATAATACAAAAGTAACGGCGGAAATAAAAGGAAATGATTTAGAGGCGATGTATAACCACAGATATTTAAGCGACGGTTTTAGCGGAATAGATGGAGAAAAAGCTATTCTAAAAATCAACAGCGAAAAATTGCCAACAGTTTTAACTTCGGCGACGGATAAAGATTTACTGTATGTGATTATGCCAGTGCGGGCATAGATAACCTATAACCCACAACTTATAACTTATAACTCTTTATGCTCGTTTCTATCAACTATGATTTAAAAAAATCTATCAATAAAGCTGGGATTGATAAACAAGTAAAAGCGGCTCAAATTTGTCAGTTTTGGCAGGAAGTTATCAAAAGCATTTTTGGACAGAAAATCGCAGAAAAATCCCAAGCAATCAAATTCAAAAACGGCGCGCTCACAGTCGCCGTTTTAAGTTCCGTTCTGGCGCAGGAGTTTAAATTTAAGGAAAGCGAAATAAAAGAGGAGATAAATAAAAAGGTGGGATATAAATTGGTGAGGAAGATTAGGTTTGAGATTTAAATTTTTTATTTGACAGATTGCGGATTGTTTTCTATATTTAAACTAAGTAAAAAATCCAAAGGAGGATTGTGAGATGATAGATGAAAAATTATATAAGGAATTAGAAGATGCCGTAGAGAAGATCGGAGAGCGAATTAGACAGAAGGAGAGAGATGTTTTTCCAAAATTGGCAGTAACTAATATTTCTGAAGTGGGAAAAAATAACAAAGAAGTAGTGGTTAGAAATATAATTGGAGGAGATATATTAAGTGGAAAAATTTTTAACACTCTGCTTCTTGTGGGAGAAGAAAAATTATTGAAAATGAGAAAGAAGAAATATTTTTTCTTTAAAAGTGGGGTTGTTCCAAAAGCACTTCTAAAAGTAACAGTAGACAGTCAAAAAGTATTTTGCACTATTTATGATCCAGCAGTTCCTGAATGGACTGTGAAAGAAGGATTAAAAGAATTTGTTCGATTACATGAGGGAGTTGAAGAATTCATTATAGTCAAAAACTTTATGGTCAACTGATAGTGCCAAAGCGCTATCTTTTTTTATTTGCCTTAAACTAAATAATAGCCCATAATTATTATGAGGTTATTTTTTTATAAATTAAAATGCTGGTAAATTTTAGAAAAGCAAAGTTTGAATATTTAGCTGTTATTTTAATAGCTGTTTTTTCTGGAATTTTAATTTCTTTTTATAATCTGTCAGTTTTGTTTTTGCTGGCGTCAATTTTGTTTACAATAATTTCTTTCAAATACTTCAATCAAGTTTTAATAATTTTAATTTTATATCTCCCCTTTCAAGTTGCTCTTAATATAACTCCTGGGATTGATCTTGCTTCGGGGCGAGTTTTAATTCTGTATTTATTTATAGTTTGGATTATAAAATCTTTGGCGGAGAAGAGATTTGTAATTAAATTTAATTTACAGACTATTTTGATTTGCGCATTTTTATTTATCGCAATTTTTTCCATAACTCAAGCCTGGGATAGTGAAAGAGCGACTAGAAAGATACTTGTGTTTTTGTCTATCTTTCCGCTTTATTTCATAATTACTTCTGTAGAGACGAGGCATTGCCTCGTCTCTACAATTACAAATAAAAATTATATCCCCAAAATATTAAACGCGCTCATTATTAGCGGGTTTATTTTATCTTTAATTGGTGTCATCCAATTTGCGTTGCAATTTTTAATTGGCATTGATCCGATAATTATTTTCTGGAGTAAATATGTGTCCCCCATTTTTTACGGCAACACTTTCGGCGCGGAAGTTATTTCCAATCCAAGCTGGCTCGTAAATATAAGCGGCGCGACTGTTCTGCGCGCTTTTTCTCTTTTCCCTGATCCTCATATGTTTTCATTTTATTTAGGGCTTTTAATACCGATTGTATTGGCGATTGCGCTTGTTGGTAAGAATAATAATAAATCATTATACTTCATTCTTATCACAATGTTTCTCGCTGAACTCCTGACTTTTTCTCGCGGCGGATATCTGGGAATGATTTTTGGAGTTGGTATTGTGATTATTCTTCTTTGGCGACAAATTGTTTTTAATAAAAAAATAGTTCTGGGATTAATTTCTGCGATTGCAGTTGTATTTTTATTAACAACAAGCCAGTCAGTGCTCAACAGATTTTTATCATCATTTGATTTTAATGAGGGATCAAATACGGAAAGATTGAAAAGTTGGAATCAAGGAGCTGAAATGTTCGCGGATAATTTTTTATTTGGAGTTGGCATTGGAAATTATTCTTTTGAAGTAAATCCAACTATTGAATACAGGTCTCCTGTTTACGCGCACAATTTATATTTAGACATCGGAGCAGAAATGGGAATTTTCGCGCTGATTGTTTGGACGCTTTTAATAAGTGTTACGATATTTCAATTATATAAAGCAAGCAAAAATAATAACAGCGAGTTTTCAAAAACTATTTCTATAGGACTTATCGGCTCTCTTATTTGGTTCTCAGTCCATGGATTTTTTGACACTCCAATTTATTCGCCGACTATTTTGGGGATTTTTGTAGTTACTATTTCTCTTTCGGTGATAATTTTTAATAGTAAATATGTTAAACCTTAGATACGGAATATATTTTATTATTTTTTTGATGCCATTATATTTATGGCGATTTTCAATTTTCGGAATTCCAACGACAGTTTTAGAGATGATGATTTATATTTTATTTTTGAGCTGGGCATTGAATGGAGTTCACTCTTTAGAGTGTAAAAATTTTAGTTTAAATAAAATAAATTCTTACAGGTTAAAACCTGAACTCCAGATTTTAAATATTGGAATTGCGTTGTTATTTCTCGGTCTCACAATCTCAACATTCAATTCGTCCGATTTAAGAACTAGTCTTGGAATATTCAAAGGATGGTTCGTTGATCCATTTTTATTTTTTGTTGTTTTTATAAGCGTTATTAAAAAAGAAAAGCACATTATTTTAGTTCTAAAAAGCTGGCTCGCTTCAGGCATTGTCATTTCTTTAATCGGCATTTTTTATTTATTAAATAACGACCTAACTTTTGACGGGCGGCTCAAAGCGTTTTTTCTCTCGCCAAATTATTTAGCGATGTATCTCGCGCCAGCGTTTTTAATAGTGTTATTTTTTTGGAATTTACCCTTTAGGGTTTCAAAAAATCTCGTTTATCCAAACCATTTAAATAAAATCCTAAAGGATAAATTCCAATATCCAATATTTTCAATTATTATTTTAATCCCGTTATGTTTTACCTATTCCTACGGCGCGTTTTTGGGAATATTTGTTGGGGTTGTCTATTTGTTTCTGTCTAGTAATTTTATACGAACACTACGAAACTCAATATTCAATATTCAATATTCAATATTCTTAATTATTATTTTCACAATCCTCATTTCTATGACAGCTGTAAAATTTGATCAAGTTATAAATTCAAACGAGAGATCCTCTTTCCATTCCCGCTTGATGGTTTGGAATGCCTCAGCGGAAATTATAAAAGATAATCCCCTTTTTGGAATTGGTCCTGGAACTTTTCAGGATACTTATTTATTATATGCAGAAAAATTTGACGAGCCATATCTTGAATGGGCAGTTCCTCAGCCGCATAATATATTCCTTGCCTTTTATTTGCAAACTGGATTGATTGGTTTTCTTGGATTTATTTTTATTTTATTTTGGTTTTTTAATGCAAAATTAAAATGTTACAATATTCAATATTCAATATTCAATATTCTAACATGCCTAATGATTTATATTTTAATCCACGGTCTTATTGATACGACTTACTGGAAAAATGATTTAGCGTTGATGTTTTGGATTATTATTGGAATGATGATTGTCTCGCAGAAAAATACTAAAAGTCTCTCAAAATAAATCATAACCTCTTTTGAACGGCCGTTAAAAAGAGGTTATGATTTTTAGTTAGGTGGGCAATGTAGGATTTTGCTCCTCTGTCAAACCAATATAGAAATGTCCTACTTCCTCCAAAGTAGAAATGTCCTACTTGATTGAAATTAATTATCTTGCATATTCTATTTGTTGTTTCAGATCTATTGTTTTGCTGAATAAGAAAGGTTTTCTCCATGGATGATC
>DAOWDU010000016.1 GCA_030638825.1 bacterium
CAGGCTTCAATTTCTAATTTTACGGATTTAACCAAAAAAGCTAAAAGAGCCTTAGAAGTTGACGGACCGTCATTTTTAAATTTGCTCAGTCCCTGCCAAAGAAGTTGGGGATTTGATCCGGCGCTCACGGTTCGTATCGCTGATCTCGCGGTGCAAACAAATTTCTGGCCGTTGTATGAGGTTGACCACGGAAAGTTTATTTTGAATTATGAACCGAAAGAAAGAAAACCGATGATTGAATGGTTTAAGTCTCAAAAAAGATTTAAGCATTTACTAAAACCTGGTAATGAAAAATTGGTTCAGGAGATTCAGGAGTATGTTGATGGGGAATTTGCGAAGATTAAGAAAAGAATAAATTGTTAAATTGCTACATTGTTAAATTGTTATGATGCAAAAAAAGTGGTTAATCAATAAAAAATATTCTACAGAATTTGAGAAGAAATTTCCGGAGTTTACGGAGGTTGTTTTGCAGTTGTTGTGGGATAGAGATTTGAAAACGCAGGAGCAGATTGATGAATTTTTCAATCCTGATTATGAATCAGATTTGCACGATCCGTATTTAATGAAAGATATGAAAAAAGCGGTCAATCGAATTTATGAAGCGATTGAGAAGAATGAAAAAATATTAGTTTACGGTGATTATGATGTAGACGGAATTACTTCCTCGGCAATTATTGTCAACACTCTTGTAGAATTGAAAATAGTTATTAATAAAATAGAAAAAGAAGAAGCAAAAAAGTTTGTTGAAATTTATATTCCAAATAGAGAAGAAGATGGTTATGGAATAAATAAAAAAGCGATTGAAGAAGCGAAGGAAAATAAAATTGATTTAATCATCACAGTTGATTGCGGAATTTCCAATGTCGCTGAAATTGAATTTGCGAATAAGCTTGGCATAGATGTAATCATTACTGATCATCATCATATCCCCGAAAAAATTCCAAAAGCGTTGGCGGTTGTAAATCCGAAACAAAAAAATTGCAAATATCCTTTTAAAGAATTAGCGGGCGTCGGAGTGGCGTTTAAAGTCGCTCAAGCATTGATTAGTAATTTTAAAAAACATAGTTCCAAAGAAGCTGGGCTTCCAACGACGGGAAGCCCAGCTTCTGAAACATTACCCGGATTTGAAAAATGGCTTCTAGATTTGGTCGTTCTTGGAACGGTGGCGGATTGTGTTGATTTAGTCGGCGAAAATAGAACTTTGTCAAAATATGGTTTGCTAGTAATCAATAAAACAAAACGAATTGGTTTAAAAAAACTTGTTTCTACAGCAGGATTAGTGACCAGAGAAAATGGTAATGTGCAGAAGAAAAAAATTATTGACACGACGGCGATAGGATTTATTCTCGCACCTCGTTTGAATGCCGCAGGCAGGATGGATCACGCGAATACTTCTTATCAGCTTTTAACAACTGAATCAGAAAAGCAAGCAGGGGAACTTGTCTCCAAATTAGAAAAAAATAATTATAATAGACAAAAAATAACAGAGAAAATAATACAGGAAATAAAAAGTAGAATTGAAAAATATAAAACTGATTTGCCGAAGATTATTATTGAATCAGATCCTGAATGGAAAATAGGGGTTGTCGGATTAGTCGCTGGAAAATTAACTGACGAATACGCGAGACCTTTTTTAATTCTGCGCGCGAACGAAAATGAAAGCGCTGGATCAGGGAGAAGTATTCCAGAATTTAATTTGATAGAAGCGATTGAAAAATGCAAAAACCTTCTCATTAATTTTGGTGGACATTCGCAAGCGGCGGGACTTAAAATGGAAAATAAGAATTTAGAAAAATTCAGGAAAAAAATAAATTCCATTGCTGATGAAACCTTAAAAGAAGAAGATCTAGTTCCTTTTGTGGAAATAGATTCTGAAATAAATCACGAGCAAATAGATTGGCAATTGCTTGATGAAATTGAAAAATTTAATCCGTTTGGGCAGAAAAATAAAAAACCTGTATTTATGACTAAAAAACTAGAAGTGCACGAAATCAGATCCGTCGGAAACGGCAACGCGCATTTGAAGCTTTGCTTGAAAACAATTTTAAAAGACGGGAAAGTAAAATATTTTCCAGCGATTGCGTTTAGATTAGGTAAACTCGCCGAAGAAATGTTTGACGGAAAACCTGGTTTGCGCTGGGGCGATGTAATTGATGTTGTTTTTCAATTAGAGGTAAATGAATGGAATGGGAATCGGGAATTGCAGATGAATGTTTTGGATTTGAAGATGGGGGAGTGAATCTGAAAAATATATTTACCGAAGGCGACATTCGCGAATGTCGCCTTCGGTAAATATATTTTTCAGAAAAGGAATTGTTTATAATCAAATTACAATTTATTTTATAATTTTATGCTACATCGCAATTCTCAAAAACGAGATTATACAAGTAATAACATTTATTTTATTGTTACCAAAACATTTAAAAACTTTCCATATTTTAAAGAGCCAATATTTTGCGAATTATTAATTGAAGAATTAAAATTATGTAAGGAATTAAAAAAATTTAAATTATATGGTTTTTGTATAATTTATGATCATTTGAATTTAATGGTTCATCCAAATGATAAATTTAATATTTCAAAAATAATGCAATTTTTAAAACGACATTTTTCTCGCGATGTGAATTATATAACGAATAATGCGAACGAAGGCGACATTCGCGAATGTCGCCTTCGTGGGGGAGATTATGAAGAATTTTCAAATACGGTTAAAATTTATAACGAAAAGGTGGAGAAATTAAAAGTTTGTTTTATTCAAAAATACGGCAACAATCAAATCAAAATCCCGAAATTTAAATGGCAAAAATCATATCACGATCATATTATCCGAAATATAAAAGATTTTGAAAATCATCGTCATTATACAATTTATAATTTCCAAAAACATAATCTGCCAGAAGATTGGAAATATACGAGTTTGAATTATGATGAGATGATTGATGGGATTGAGTTATAAAAAATAATAAAACAAGGAAATAATAATAATTCTTTAATTGTTTTAAAAATTAAAATCCGCGCATGGCGGACAGGAGGGGATGGTTTATGTTGAGATTAGTAAAATTCCTGAAATTTTTAGTGTGATGAGGAAGAAGATAAAAAAATAAGAAGTAATATTTTCAAATTTATTACTTCCTCACTATTTATAAGTGACACTGATTACATCGCCAGAAGATTTGTAGTACACAATTCTGTTTATTCCGCCTTCTAAGTATGAAGGCATCTCATGCAATCCTTTGATTATTTTTCTGTCAGAAAAGGTAATATCATACCATTTCTTGATATAATAAGTGTTAATATCATCGATTCTTTCTTTTCTTGCCAAACTTACTTTTGTTATTATACCTCTTACTACTATACATCCCTCGCATTCTTCTATCATAGTGTTACCGTTTGTTTTAACAATTTCATTTAAAGGTAACGTTGATTCTATAGCTTTTATAGTTTTTGGATCAATTTCCCAACTTCCTAGAGACAGCAAAAAGCCTACAACCGCTATTGCTATAATTATTACTACAACTGTTAAAGGTTCCATCTTTCTTCGTCCTCCTTTTATAATATCAGCCAAGATTTTACTTGTATATCACTTATTTTATAAGTAATATATCTCAAAATGAGAAGCTAACTTCAAGTTAGCATAAGCTAGAAATTTGTCAACACCCAAATTTGTATAAAAAAATGGTTGCGATCTAAGTCGCAACCTGCCTTTTCATATTTTGTGCTTTTACGATAAGTGTAGAAGGGAAATCAGCAATTCTCATTAACCATACCACAGAGTTGGTATGATGACTAAGAGCTCTGGGTTTCGTTGATTTTCCTGCTCCAAGTAAGAAAATAAGAGTCCCAATGGCAGTTGCTATATTTATAGCTGTGCCAATAATTGCTGTAGCCGTTATGGCTAAAATTATTCCGCTTATGCAGAAAGTTATCCCAGCCTTTTTTTTCATTGGAGCCCATTGTTCTGATGGATTGTTTGTTCTTATGAATTCGTGATTTTCTTGAGCTCTTAATCCTTTTCTGCTTAAGATGGCAAGGAAAATTCCAAATCCATTAACTATACCGAGTTCAAGAGCTGAACTCATTGCTGTTCCGATTAGTGTCATTAGACACCCTATTATTAGAACAGCGATTAATCCCTTTCTTTTGTTTTCGCTTTTCATTTATTACCTCTCCTTTATTAGGAGTTTAAATATATAATAAACGATATGTATATATTGTCAAATTTATTTTTTTGTCGCTCCAATATGATAATGTCCTAGTACAGCAATATAGAAATGTCCTACCTAGAAATTTTTGTGTCATAATAGTTTAGATAATTTAAATATTAATCTAAACAAATTATGGAACAAAAACTAATAAGTATGACTGAAAAA
>DAOWDU010000014.1 GCA_030638825.1 bacterium
CCAGACTGCGCAGCTTCGCTTTAAACGCAATGAGAGCAAATGAAGTAGAAAATATCAGTCAGGAATTATATAAAAACAGTTTAAACATTAAGAGATTATTCAGCTATGATAAGCTGAGTTAGAGATAAATGCACAGCCCTGCCATCATCATAGTCTTTCATTGCTTCTCTCAGTGTCATTTTCTTATTCACCTCAAATCTTCATATTTATAATACCAGCAAATCTTCTAAATTCACCAGCCGTGAGAATTTATTATTTTCTATTCTGGAGTTCAGGTTTCAACCTGTATGTCATCCTGAGCTTGTCGAAGGATTACACACTAAAGTGTGAACTCCAAAACAATACCAAACTTTCACAACTGGTGAATTTTTTGTTTATTTTATAAAGGACAATCCCAACTTTGCATTGTAGATGAAATGAAAAATATGTCAACCTTAAATTGTTAAATTGTTAAATTGTTAAATTGTTATGCATAGCACGACAACAATTTAGCAATTTGGCAATAAAACAATTCAATTATCAAAACCCCATATACTCAATTTCCTCCTTCAACTGAATTCCAAAATGACTTCTAATTTTTTGCTTAATCAGACTGATAAGTATAATCACATCCTCCGACTTGGCATTGTTAAAATTAATAATAAAATTACAATGTTTTTCCGAAATCATTGCGCCGCCGATTTTTTTGCCCTTTAATCCCTCAATCTGTTCAATCAGCCAGCCAGCGGGAATAGTATTATTTTCAACAATGCCTTTTAACTCAGGACATTTTATCATTAAATTTTCTAAATGCTTGTCATCAACAACTGGATTTTTAAACACACTCCCCGCGCTGGGATATTCCAACGGCTGTTTTTCTTTTCTTGATTTTAAAATTTCTGTAATTATTTTTTTACTCTTTTCTTGATTCCCTTTATTCAATTTCAAAACAGCGTTTAAAATAATACATTTCTTTTCTTTTTTAAAAATACTATCGCGATATGAAAAATCACATTGTTTATTATTTAATTTCTTAATATCCAATATCCAATATTTAATATTTAATATCTCAACACTCTCCACAACATCCCCCATACATTTCCCAAAAGCCCCCGCGTTATTCACAATCGCTCCGCCAACCGTTCCTGGAATTCCAGCCAAATATTCTAATCCTGTTAAATTATTTTTTACAGACTCGTTAACTAATTTTATCAGAGATAGTCCACTGTCAATAAAAATTTCATTATTCTCAATTCTTAATTCCTGATTCATAATTCTAATAACTAACCCATCAAACCCTTCATCCGAAATTAATAAATTACTCCCACCTCCCAAAATAAAAACTTTTAATTTATTTTCCCCCGCAAATTCCAACGCTTCTTTTATTTCATCAGAATTTTTTATAACACAAAAATACTTCGCCAAACCGCCGATTTTGAACGAAGTATATTCTGAAAGTAAGATATTTTTTTGAATTTTAATCATAAATCAAACAGAAATTTCAATACCTGTTTTTTTTATTTCATTAATAAAAGAGCTATATTTATTGTTAAAATCTTTTGAATTAAACCCAACAGGCTCAATAGTCAAGCCAGCATCATCTATTCTTCTCAACCATAAATATTGCATCGCGTCAAAAGAATTTTCAAACTTTGGCGAAATGACGCATAGATCAATATCGCTCCATTTATGCTGCGTTCCCTTAGCATAAGAGCCAAAAAGAACAACCTTCTTAATTGGTAACTTATCCTCGCGTAAAACTTTAAGATACGCGCTAATCTTTTTTTCTACTTTTTTTGGTATTCTTTTTTTAACCATAAAAATAATTTTTTAGAAATTTCCAAATAATTCTTGCTATACTCTTTGTCACATTTTTTATAAAAAGCATATTTATCTTCTTGATAGCGTCCAGAAATATTAAAAGTTGTAATAATTCTCAGATTTTTAATCTGTTCTTTTTCTAATTTTAATTTAGCCAGATTCGCCAAATGAGCCAAATCGTGAATATACGGCGCTGGCTTTTTTGTATTTCTAACCACAAGTCCCTTGAACAATTTTTCCAGCGACAAATGACAAAAGAAAAGACAGTGATCATAATGTTTATTTTCAAACAAAACCCGCGCCGCGTCAAAACTTCTTTGCGCCGATTTTTTCCAAAAATCAATTTGTGCTTGAAACTCTTGCATGTCTTTATTGTAGTAAAATTTCTTATTCTTGGCAATTATTTTTTTATCCATCACTTTCCCCCAACGATTGCAAACTAAATAATTTATAATACAGCTTTTTATTCCTAATCAATTCCTCATGCTTTCCTTCTTCTACAATCTCACCTTTTTCAATAACTAAAATTTTATCCGCATGCATAATTGTGCTTAGGCGATGAGCGATGACAAAAGTCGTTCTGCCGGCGATTAATCTTTTCAACGCCTGTTGAACAAGCATTTCTGATTTAGAATCTAATGCTGAAGTCGCTTCGTCTAAAATCAAAATCTTTGGATCTTTCAAAATCGCGCGCGCGATTGCGACGCGCTGTTTTTGTCCTGTTGATAATTTCACTCCCCGTTCCCCGACTTCCTGATTTATTTTGTCCGGAAAATTATTTATAAATTCATCTGCGTTTGCCGCTTTGATTGCTTCATTTATTTCTTTGTCTGTCGCGTTTAATCTGCCATAAATAATGTTACTTTTTAAAGTATCATTAAACAAACTCACTTCTTGCGGCACAATGGCAATCTGTTTCCGCAAACTTCCCAAATCAATTTTCTGAATATCAATCCCATCCAAAAATATTTTCCCGGAAGTTGGAATATTATATCGCGAGATCAAATCCATCATCGTTGATTTCCCAACTCCGCTTTCGCCGACTAAAGCGACAACTTCTCCCGAATTTATTTTAAAACTAATATCCTTCAAAACCCGCCTCGTTTCATGATAACAAAAATTAATCTTTTGAAATTCAATCTCACCTTTTATATCTTCTAGTTTGATCGCGCCTTTTTTATTATACGGTTCTGTTTCTTCATCAAGTAATTCGTAACCTCGCTTCATCACTCCCATCCATCTTCTAAAATGATCTATATCTTTTCCTAATTTTCTCATCGGAATAGTGAGAAGTCCCACATAACCAACAACCGTTACAAATTGTCCAGTTGTTATTATTTCATTTTTTAGCATTGGAACTATAACAATAAATAGAACAAAGATTCCAATAGTCAAACAACTATCCTGAAGAAAAATCATTTTATTAGATTTTAAAAGAACTCTTCTGAAATATTTTCTTGTTTTGTTTTTAAATACCATTGAAACCTTTTCATTTTCATATTTTTCTTTTGAATTTGCCTTAACTGTCTGAATATTAGAAATTGAATCATAAGTAAAACCGAAAGCGTCTTCGTACGATTTCTGTGTTCTGACAATATCAACGCTTATTGGTTTTGAGTATTTTAAGGTAATAAGAAAATAAATTAAAATATTTATCACAATTATAAGAAAAAGTATCCAGTGAATAAATAAAGCTAAAAAAATTAAGATAAATAATATTACCAATAAATCAGAAATAAACCAAAAAATTATATCGTTTAAAAGACCTTCTAAAGCGTCGGCTGCTTTTATATAACGAGAAGTCAACTTTCCACTTTTTTGTTCTTTGTGGTATTGTAATTTTAAATTCAATGAATGACTACTAAGAAGCAATAAAAAATCATGCATACATTTCATAGCCGTTTCTCTTCCTAAAAGATAGGAGCGTCTCCATCCCCAATCCTTTACAAAACTCAAAACCAACCACAAAAACAAAATCCCAACAATCACCGACATTGCTTCACCAGCGATAATCAAGTCAACAATCTTCCCATAAATATACGGAATCATCGCTTCAATCAAAGAAGCAAAAATCGCCACGGCAAAAATAATATAAACCTGCCTTTTATACTTTGACAAAAACCGCCAGATAATTTTTAGATCATCAATAAATTCCATAAAATTTTATTTTACTAATTCGTCTGCCACTTTATAAATATCCCCCGCTCCCATAATTAATAATATATCGTCAGGTTTAATTTTTTCATCAATCAATTTTCTTGTCTCTTTTAAATTCTTCGCATAGAAAATAGAATCACTATTTATATCATTAACTAGATCCAATGAACTAACATTTTGATCAGTACCCTCTTCCCTTCCCGCCACATCAAATATTTCAGATAAAATTACAACATCCGCGTCATCAAAACTATTCAAAAAATCTTTATATAATTTTTTCGTTCTATTATGTTGATGCGGTTGAAAGACAGTAAAAATTCTTTTCTTTGGATAAAATTGTCTTGCTGCTTTTATCGTCGCCTTAACCGCTGTCGGATGATGCGCGTAATCGGAAATTACTAAAGCATTTTTATATTTTCCCTTTATCTCAAACCGCCGCCAAATTCCAGCATAATTAGATAAAGATTTTTTTATTGTCTCAACTGGAATCTCTAAAGTTAGACCCAACGCAATCACTCCCAAAACATTGTAAACATTAAACATCCCCAGAACTTTCAAAACAAACTCTCCTAAATCTTTATTATTATAAATAACTTTAAATTTAGTTCTTCCGCCCTCAAACTCAACATTATAACCTCGCACATTATTAATTTCACCAAAACCAAATCTAACAACGCTTAATACTTGATGCTTAATACTTGATACTACTTTATCATCGCCATTCATAATTAAAATTCCATCTTTCGGCAAATGCAAAATAAATTCCTTAAACACATTCTTTATATCCTCTATATTTTCATAATAATCCGTGTGATCAAGCTCAATATTATTTAAAATAATTATTTTGGGATCTAAATTTAAAAAAGATCTTTCATACTCGCACGCTTCAGCAATAAAATATTTGCTTTCCCCAACTCTTAAATTACTACCAAACTTCGACACAATACTTCCTACAATTACAGACGGATCTAATTTCGCGTCATCTAGTAACAATCCCGCCATTGCGGAAACAGAGGATTTGCCATGAGTTCCGCAAACCGCAATTCCGTATTTATTGTTAAAAACTAATCCTAACGATTCAGGATAAGTAATCGTTTTTATTTTTAATTCTCTTGCTTTTTTTAGTTCGGGATTATTTTCTGGCACTGCGGTAGAATAAATTACCAAATCTATATCTTGAGAAATATTTTCTTCTTTTTGTTTATTGTAAATTCTAATCCCTATTTTTTTTAAATTATCCACCACAAAAGAAGGGCTCAAATCTGAGCCGCTTACTTCTTTGCCTTTTTCTTTCATAAGCCTAGCAATCGCGCTTAATCCTATGCCGCCTATTCCGATAAAGTGGATCTTTTTAATTTTTTTTAAATCTACATTCATATAAAATCCTAAAGGATAAATTCCGTTTTACTTCGCTACTTTTATAATTTCTTCCACAATTTTTCTGGCAGCTTCTGGCTGGGCTAATTTTCTGGCAGCTCTTTGCATCTCAATAGTTTTTAGAGAACTCTGAAAAATTCCGCGAATAACATTTAAAAGTAAATGCGGTTTAAGATTTTTCTCGCTTAATAAAATTGCCGCGCCTGATTCGGAATAATAGAAAGCGTTCTTTTTTTGCTTATCGCTTATCGCCGAGGCGAGAGGAATTAAAATGCTCGGTTTTCCGACGGCCATAATTTCCGCGACAGTATTTGCGCCAGCTCTGCTAACCACAAGGTTGCAAACCGCATAAGCGTCAGCGGCTCTTTTTCTAAAAAATGGGAATAAATGATAATTGTTTAAATTGGGAACATTCATCTTTTCAACAATTGATTTTACTTTATCATAATTAACAATACCGCACTGATGAATAATCTGATAGTCCCTCAGTAATTCAGGAAGGATTTCCATCACAAGCCTATTTATTTCTTCCGCTCCCTTGCTTCCTGCCATAATAAAAAGAGTTGGTTTTTCTTCGTTTAGGGCGAAACTTTTCAGAGACTTTTCTTCATCTCCTTGCGCGATAAAACTTATAATAGGATTGCCTGAAAAAAATACTTTTGGCGAAACATAAATTTCTTTGCTGTTCTTAAAAGAAACCGCTACTTTTTTCGCAAAACGAAACATAAATTTATCCAAAGGACTTGCGACTGCGTCAGATTCGTGAATAATTATAGGAATACGAAATATCCAACCAACCATAACGACAGACAAAGAAACATGCCCGCCTTTTGAAAAAATAACATCTGGCATATAATTGAAAATATGAATTACAGACTGGAAAAAGCCGATGATAAATTTCAAAAAATCAATAAAAAATAGGGGAGAAAAGGAATTTCTTTGTTCCGCGGCTTGAATTATTTTGTACGGAATCCCCGTTCCTTCAAGCATCTCCTCCAAAAAATGGCTCTTTGAACTTATTAACATAACCTCCAAAGATTTAGGTTTAGACTTGGGGTCGCCGGCAAGTCTTTTAAGTTCTTCGTGAACCGCAATTATCGGATATAAATATCCCTTTAATGATTCGCCTGTAAATAAAATTCTCATAGATTTAAATTGTTAAATAATTACTTAGAAATTAATTGAAATTTGTAGAAACCTGTAGAAATTAATTGTTGTAAAAATACAATTGAATTTCTATAAATTTCAATTAGTTTCTACGAATTTATGTATTATAATTCTACCATTTTTTGAATAAAAAAAGAAGAGAAAAAATTTATTTTCCATACTTAGAAATATTCAACAAAATCCCCACCCCCATTAGAGAAATAATTAGCGCTGAACCGCCGTAGCTGATAAAGGGCATTGGAATTCCGGTGAGCGGAATTAAAGAAGTGATTGCCGCCATATTTGTGAGAGCTTGAAAGATAATCCAGGAAGTAATTCCAATTGCGATAAATCTTCCAAAATCGTCAGGCGCGCGACT
This sequence comes from bacterium, assembly GCA_030638825.1. Lineage (GTDB taxonomy): Bacteria > Patescibacteriota > Minisyncoccia > JAHIHE01 > JAGLIN01 > JAGLIN01. The sequence goes on from DAOWDU010000014.1 coordinate 6,860, forward strand.
GGCAATTTTAAATCCTCTTAAAGCAACTATTAAAAATAAAGCCATTAAAACAAACAGACCGACAAATCCCATCTCTTCTCCCGTTATCGCAAAAATTGAATCGCCGATTGGTTCAGGAAGATAATTAAATTTTTGGCGGCTGTGTCCAAAACCAAGACCCAAGATTCCGCCCGAACCGAGAGCTAAAAGAGCTTGATTAATTTGGTAGCCAATTCCCTGCGGATCAAGTTCCGGATACATAAAAACCATCAGCCTGTTTATTCTATATGGAGCGATTTTAATAAGCATCAACAGCGCTGCCGTTCCGCCTAATCCTAAAAGAAAAATGTGGCTCAATTTAGCTCCCGCCGCAAAATATATAATTACGGCTGTTAATATTATCACGCTCAAAGTGCCAATATCGGGCTGCATTATTAAAGGGATTGAGATAGCTATAATTAAAATAACAAATGGCACGAGCGTTTCTGAGAAATTTTTAACATCTTTTCCCTTCTTTTCCAGCCAAGCGGCAAGGTATAAAATGAAAGTTAATTTGGCAATTTCCGATGGCTGAAAACTAAAATCGCCGATGTTTATCCAGCGATTGGCTCCTTTTAAATCATAACCAAAAGCGGGAATAAAAACAAGGAATAAAAAGATGATCGTTAAAATCAAAAAAAGCAACGCGTATTTTTTGAAAATGTGATAATCAATTTTTTGAAATAGAAACAATAAAATCATTCCTGGAATAAATCCGTAAAAAAATTGATGAGACAGATAATAATGATTGTATCCAAAATTATTATAACTCACCACGACGCTCGCGCTGGAAATCATAATTAGACCGAAGATTGACAACAGTATAACTGTGGCTAATAATATTTTATCGTAGCTTTTTTGATGTTTCATAATTAAATCTTTGATATTGAATATTTAATATTTTCTAAAATAATCTTAATTTTTTTCTCAAAACAAGACTTAAATTCTTTCTCGCTTTCCATTATGCCATAATTAACCTGCACATTTGCGTATTCTATATCAGGACTTACAACACGACCTTTTAAGGAGCATTGAATTAAAAACTCAGTTTTATTTAAACGCCTATTACTACAATACGCTTCCCCTTTAAAAACTAATCTATTTTTCTTAATTTCATAAATTCCAGATTTCAAACTTTTTGTTATTTTGATTGGATTATTTCTTGTGTTTCTTAGGATTAATTGCGAGGCGTTAAAAAATTTTAATTCGTCGCAAGTAGAGAACAGGCATGCCTGTTCCCTACTTTTAAAACTCATAAATTCTAAAATATGCGAAAGCAAAAATGGCACTTCTTTATTTTGAATTTGCAATTTTGTAAAAAGCGACATTGAACCGATAATGCGAGGATTAATTTCGATAAGATTGATACTTCCAGAAGCTGAGCTTCCTATAGGAAGCTCAGCTTCTTCTCTTTTATTATCACCCACCACAAAATCCAAACCAAAAATTCCTTTATAATTTAAACTTTTTATATAATCTCCAACTTTTTTTGTATAATCAAAAATCTTTTTTCTTTGCTCTTTCTTAAGTTTCTTGGGATAAACATAATCATTCCCACAAGTGCCAAATTTATTTTTATTATAAGCGCTCAATCCTGTAATCTGAAATATCGGCTGGCTGACTAATATTTTATTTTTGGTGACACAAGCGTTTATTGTATATGTTTCACCCTCTAAATATTTTGATAATTTAGCTTTTCTATTTTTATATTTTTTTAATATTTCAGCAAAATCAGTTTTACTTTTAATCAAAAAAGTAGCATTCCCAGAAAATCCTCTGGGAAGTTGAATAACAAATTTGTTCTTTTTAGAAAAGTCTAAAGAACATTTATTTTCATCTAATTTAATTACTCCACTCTCCGCATTTGGAATTTTTAATTTCTCTGCTATTTTAATAAACTTAATTTTATCTTCTAAATCTCTGCTTAATTTCCAGCTATTACCCAGATAATTAAACTCGTTGTCATCACATATTTTCTGAATCATCGGACTCGGCTTGAACGATATAATATTCGCTTTTTGATTTTTTGATTTTTCTTTAATATATTCAATTACTTTTTTATTCATCAAAATTTTCCCAGCGTTTTTTATTTCATTGTTATCCAAACATAAAACAGTTACATTATTTTCTTTAAAATAACTCACAACATCGGCTTTCTGCGAACAGATTACGAAATAATTCTGAACAGCTTTTTCCAATCCAATTGCATAAATTGGATTTGGGGTGATGAAAAAGATAGGATTATTAATCTTAATTGTAGTTAATTTTTTCATTTTTTTATAATTATTGAAATACATATTAAGTATTCAAACAAAACTACTAAATACTATCCATAGCCTCTTTCTCACGGCCGTGAGAAAGAGGCTATGCTTGATATTTAAAATTAAATACAATCCTAATTTCTAATTTCCATTCATTTTTCCATTTATTATCTCATCCATCTCCCCAAAACTCTCCGCCTCATAAATTTTGCCCTCATCAATCTTATCATAATTATTTCTTACCCTTCCTGATAAAATACAAACAGTTTTTTTAAATTTATTTTCTTTGCTTGTTTTTATAACTCCCGCGAAACTCGCGCATCCTTCAGGAGAAGTGTAAATTTTATTATTTTTCAAAATATTTTCTGCTTCTAAAATTTCATTGTTATTTACATAAATACTGCTTCCCTCGCTTAATTTTATCAATTCCAAAATTTCTTTCTTTCTTCTGGTGTTTTTTATTCCTAATTTTCCAGCAATAGAAAGTTCGTCTTTATTTTGAACCGCATATAACTTTGGCATTTTTTTTATTTCTTTATTTTCCAATAAATACTGCCATGCTCTGCCAATTCCGACGAATGAACTGCCACTTGTGACAAAAGTAAAAATTGCGTCAACCCTACCTAAATCTTCAAATATTTCAAAAGCGATAGATTTAAATCCTTCAATTGAAGAATTATTTACGGACGGTCTCAAATTTTCTATTTTGTATTTTGCGGATAAATAATTCGCTAATCTGATTGCTCGTTTTGATTTTATAATCACAGGATTATATTTCTGCATTTCCGCTATTTTCGCTTTTTCTGTTTCGGGCGAGATAAAAATATATAATTTTATTCCCGCTTTCTGACAATACGCCGCCGCCGCGATTCCCGCATTCCCTGAAGTTGAAATTACTAATTTTTTTTTCTTATTTTGTTTCGCCAGTGAAACCTGGTAAGCCAAACTTCTATCTTTTAATGATCCGCAAATATTTTCATCCTCTCGTTTAAAATATAAATGATTATAGTTCGACAAGCTCACTATGACACTATTGTCATCCTGAGCTTGTCGAAGGATCAACCTATTTTCCATTTCTATAAACTCATCATAAAAATCGGCATATCGCCAAACGCCTTTTTCTTGTTTATTGATTTTACTTTGAAAACTCATATCTTTATTCTAATTTATTGAATGGGTTTGGTCAATGTAAAAAAGCTCATCCCGACAGGATGAGCTTTTTAAAACACTCTATCATAACTTATTTTGTCTCCCCTTTCCCTTTTCTTCTATAAAAGAAATACCAAGCGCCACCGGCAATAATTATGACAATAATCAAGAACGCGGGCAGATATTTTGAATATCTGTCGCCAGCGTATTCGCTGTCATCACCATTTTTTTCCTGAATATCCTGAATTGTAATTTCGCTTTTGTCTTCAGTTTCAGTTGTTTTTGTTTCGGTCACATCTTTATCTTCGACTGTTTCGTCTTTGTTTTCATCTTCGGCTTTATCTTCTTCATCTTCAACTCCGCCTACTCTGCCATATTCATCTTCCCCGTTTCCAGTTTCAGAATCTTCGCCATCATCATCAGACATTTCAACGCTCTCGCTTAATATATCAGACATTCTCTCGCTAAATAACGCGACTTCCGCTTCTTGCTCTGCGGTTAGAGGGAATTCTCTCTGGCAATAAAGTTCGTTGATCTTTTTCTTTGTCGTAATATAGACATAACCAGTCGCTTTGTTATGGCTCCATGGGGAAAGAACATCATTTAAATATTTTTCCTGAAATCGAGAGACGGCATCAAAATCAACTTGTTCATAAATACCATTTACAAGAAGGTTTTCGCCTTCAAATTCATTCAAAAATCGTTCTACTTTTTCCACTTCAACGGGATTATTATCAGCGCCTAATTTGATATATTCCAGTAAATAATTACATTCTTCTGGAGGCGGTATCGGCGCTTCCGTTCCTTTTACTTCTCCCTCTTCAAAAACACAAAATACTTCATCGCCAACAACTTCCTCGCTGCCATTTCTATCCGCGACTGGTCTGAAATAATGCATCGCGCCATCTGTTAATCCTGTAATCGTGACGCTATGTTCTTCATACATACTTCCTGATTCTTCATTGACAGAATTATATCCATATCCTGGCGCGTCGCCAAGATTTTCCGTATCTACTGAATTATCATCATAAGCGACTTGATTAGTCGTGGTAATATTTGTCTTCCATGTTATCAACGCTTCGCCACTTTCTAAACAATCCGCTTTCTCGTCTGTTATTTTTATAACTGTTGGCGGTGTCCATCCACCACCACCTCCGCCGCCGCCGCCACACGAACCACAATCCTGCGGACAAGTGGAGCAAGTTTCGTTATTATTACAAGTACCGTCTCCGCAATAAGGACTCGGCTCGTTATACTCATCATCATCTTCCGGGTCATAACTCTCCTCATTATTTACATCTCCGTCTGAATGACAGCCCGGATCATCCGCATCGGTTAGTCCATCTTCGTCATCATCTAAGCCATTATTACATATAGCGTTAATAATGCATTGATTAGAACAATAAGCGTTATCGCCATTATTTTCTCCTTCATCGCACTCCTCGTTATTTTCTTCATCTAAGACTCCATCGCCGCAATAAGATTCCACGATATTGATTATACATTCATTTGAGCATTCATCATCATCTATACTATTTCCGTCATCACAATCTTCGTCACCATTTTCAATTCCATCTCCGCAATATGGTCCAATTAGTTTTATCGTTTGACAAGAGCTTGAACAATAATCACAACTATCACCATAAACAGGATTACACTCAACGCCATTATAATCTCCATCATCACATTCCTCATCATTATCTTCATTTATAATTCCGTCGCCGCAGTATGATTGGGGAGTCTCAATAAAAACGCACTCGACAGTGCAATTTGCCGATCCATCTGGTCCATCATCACATTGCTCATATCCGTCGTCTTGCGGACCGCCAGTTTCTTCGTCATTTGGCATTTGTTCAATTCCGTCGCCGCAATAAGTCAGATCGTTCAATGTACATTCATTTGAACAAGATTGATGATCTCCAATTCCTTCCTGCCCATCGCATTCTTCGCCATCTTCCACAACGCCGTTTCCGCAATAAGAATTAAATAAATAATTACCAAAATCATAATTTTCTAAATTCTGCCCTTCAGGCAAAATGATATTTTGATATGAACCGCTAACTGGATAAGTCTGATTAAAAACATCTACTCCTGCTTTACCGCCCTCGTTAATTTCATAAGTTCCAGGCAACAATCCCGAGAATTGATAACAGCCGTTTTCATCAGTTAATTGCGCGGCGTTAGAATGCCCACTTAAAATTATTTCCCAGTCAGGAATAGTTATAGTTTCATCATCTACATTTCCATCATTATCCGTATCTTCGTATTTACATCCGGAGACAGAACCATACTCGCACAACTGTTGAGAAATTTCTGTGTAGATAGTTGTGAGATCTCCGCTACTTGGCGCATAATAATAACCAGGAGAACCATCTCCTTTTTTAGCGCCAGTGATACTAGCAATCTCAGTTAGCATCGCAGTATTAATATCGCTTCCCAAACCAATCGTAAATATTTTATATCCTGCGCTCGCCGCAGCACTCGCCGCACTCAAAGCATGTTGTTTATTAGCTTCATTAACTGCATCATCATCTTCAATATAACGACCGCATTCATAATATTTAAGCTCATTATAATAAGGACAAGTCACTCTTCCGTCTGTCAAAAGAATAGCCACTTTCACCGCTTGTGGATTTGCTCTTACTGATCCTAATTCTGCGTTAGAAAAATAAATTGCATCTCCAATATTAGTTCCTCCGTCAGCATCTAAACTATCAACGGCTAATTGAGTTTCTGCGTGATTATTAGATAACTCCTTATCTATCGGAAAAGTTGCTTCGCTTGCGTACGAAACCAGCGCTGACTGATCACCTGCTTTTAAATTGTCAATAAAACTATTTGCCGCATTCTGCGCGTTCGTTAATGGCTGAGCGGGACTCACACCGTCATCGTTCATACTACCCGACCGATCTATTATCATTACCACATCAACAGCTGCCTCGCACATTTGCTGATTATCTCCCTCCGCTTTTAAAACATCTCCTCCAGGAGTAAGCACTCCTGCCATCGCTATATTCAGCAGCAACGCGATCATACTAAAGAAAGCTATTTTTTGATTAATCCCCTCTTTTGATTTTTTGTTAATTTTCATCATAAGCAAAGTTTAATTGATTAAATATATAGAAAGTTTGTTATTTTCAAATTTTATGTAAAAACAAAAAACACACCCCCTCCCAAGAGTTTGTTTTTTTATTTTTGTTTTTATTTTTTACTCAACCCAATCTCGGAACCAAGTTCCGTAGACACGGAACTTGGTTCCTGTTGTTTTTATTTCTACATACTATTCGCGCTTCCCGGCGTTCCTCGCTCCACCGCATTATCATTATCATCCCAGCCAGTTTTGGTCAAGGCTGTAAACCAACTACTCGCTGAAGTTCCATCTACTGTATTATTTATTCTGGACATTGATTTTTTATCTCCGTTATCTCCCGCTAATGGCGCGCCTGCTCCATCATCAGCTACATCAATTGGATTATTATTACTACTTTCCGTATCATAAAGCTTATATTGAACTGCGGAACTAGGAAGAGAAATTGCTGAATCTATAAAATCAGGGGCAACATTTAAAACTGATTCTCCACCAGTAAACATATGATCTTCGCCATTATTAGAAATAAGGAAATAGTCATCTGCTTCAAGTATTCCAGTGTTAATCACAAGCATGGGCGAGTCATTCTTATATATTGACCACGGAGTATCGCTGAAATTAATTTCAAGAGATGTCATATTTCTCAATTCAATCCACTCGTCGCTTGAAGAAACAGACGATCCCATCCACATTAATTCATTAATAATCACATCGCCTACGCTAATACTACTACTATTTTCCGTTTCACAAATAGCGCTACAGCCATCACCATTTTCTGTGTTTCCATCATCGCACTCTTCATCACCTTCCATGACACCATCGCCACAAACAGTCTCCCCTTCTTCAATTACACACAAACTTGAGCATCCATCGCCATCATCTAAATTTCCATCATCACATTCCTCGCCACCTTCCATAACGCCATCGCCGCAAATATATTCGTCTTCCCCGCAACTATCATTTTGAGCTCCTGGCGTTCCTAAATTGTTATTACTATAAGAAGATGTTGAAACGCACCAATTGGACCCAATATTATTATCGTTAAGCGGATCATTTAAAATCATAGAGGCGCCGTTAGGATCTGGAAATTCTAGTCCTCCGTCATATTCTACCCTATCAATTTCTACACTATTACAAATTAAAATAATTTCATCATCTGTGTTTCCTAAAGTGAAACTATAAACATAATCAGGAGTTATACCGTCATTTATTAAGGGATCAATATTTTTAGCAAGCACTGCGTATCCGTTTGCTGGAATAATTAGCGCTTCTCCGATTACATGCGGGTCGCTTCCGTTGTCACCGATAGTGCATCCCTCCAAATCAAGATCACTGCCAGTCGTATTATATAGTTCAAACCATTCGCCATTGGCATCAGAAACAACATCAGGATTCTGCATAATTTCATTAATCACAATATCACCCGCGCCGATACTGTCGTCATCCTCTAATTCACAGATAGCACTACATCCATCGCCATTTTCCACATTTCCGTCGTCGCATTCTTCATCTCCCTCTCGTACGCCATCTCCGCAAACAGGTGCGCTACTTTCAATATTACAAACAGCGGAACAGCCATCACCGTCTTCAGTATTTCCATCATCGCATTCTTCATCACCTTCCATAACGCCATCGCCACAAATATATTCATCTCCTCCACAGCTATCATTCTGAATTCCCGGCGTTCCCAGATCGCCATTGCTATAGGAAGATGTTGAAAGACACCAGTTGGCAAAATCATTATTGTCATTGGCTGGATTATTTAGAATTATAGAAGCGCCGACTCCCTCTGTCCAGCTACTTTCCTCATCATAATTCACTCTGTTAATTTCTACACTGTCGCAAGTCAAAACAATTTCATCTTCATCGTTTCCTAAAGTAAAACTAGCGTAAACATAATTAGAAATTACACCGCCGTTTTCTTCGGTATTTCCATTCTTGGCAAGCACCGCGTATCCGTTTGCCGGAACTATTAGAGATTCTCCGATTGGATGAGAATTACTGCCGTCATCAGAAATAATGCATCCTTCTAATTCAATGTCGCTACCAGTTGTATTATATACTTCAAACCATTCGCCATTCGCGTCACTTACGGCTGTAGAATCATACATAATTTCATTGATAACTACATCATCTAATAATATTGCTACGGAATCATCACTGTCCCCATCTCCGCCATCATTACTTTCTGTTTTACAATCAAAACTGCATCCATCGCCGTCTTCTGTATTTCCGTCATCGCATTCTTCGCCATCGTCCTCAATTCCATTTCCGCAAATCGGAAAATAATTCCCAAAATCATAGCCGACTTCTTCTTCTCCATCTTCTAAAATAATATCGTAAGACAATGTCTGCGGATAAGTCTGAATAAAATTAAGACCCTGATTATTCGCTTCTGATACAGTATAATTTCCGCCTGATAATCCTGTAAAAGAATAACAACCATCGCCATTAGTTAATTGCGTTAACTCTGCGTCTCCGCTTAAACTTATTTCCCAGTCAGACAAAGTCAATTCGCCAAAGATCTCACCATCATTATTTGAGTCTTCATATTTACATCCGGAAATAGAACCGTACTGGCAAATCTCATAAGCAATTTCGCTGAATATTTCTTCCAGTTCATCAGCAGTTGGCGCGTTGTAATATTGAGCGCCAGTGTCAGCAGCGATATTCTGAAGCATTACCTCGTTAATATCATTTCCCAAACCAATCGTAAATATTTTAATTCCGGATAGAGCGGCCTCCGCGGCCTTTTCTACGGCATAGGCGACATCAGCTGGATTTTCATTAAAACCATCTCCATTTGGTTTGTTTGCTAATCCATCAGTCAAAAGTATTTCTATCTTTAGAACATCTTCAGCGCTGCTTGAAAATTCATCATTAGCAAGTCCAATCGCGTCTCCTATGTTCGTCGCTCCAGACGCTGCTAAACTACTTATCGCTGTTTGAGTGATGAGGTGATCGTTAGAAAAAGGCTTGTTTAAATTAGCTGTTGTGCTAAATGAAACCAAGGCCGAGCGATCGTCAGAACCTAATTTTCCCACAAAACTGTTTGCCGCGATTTTTGCCTGGCCGAGACGAGTAGGGATTTCCCAACCCATACTTCCAGAGCGATCTACTATAACCACTGTATCTAATTTAACCCGGCATAAACTTTCCAAAAGAACACAGCTTGCGGAACAAGTTTGATTTGCGCCTACTCCATCCTCGCCGTCACATTCTTCATCGCCCTCTTTAATATCATTCCCGCAAATAGGACCTTGATATGGATCTAAATAAATACAAATCATTTCTAAGTTCACACTATTAGCGTGTATATCTGGCGGACACTCTGAAGTAGTGTTCATATAAACTGTCTGCAATCCTTCTACAAAAGAAAAGGCTCCTAAAGGTTCAAATCTAGTCGTGATTGCGTCTGGATCAAGATCATCTTCAGAAATTATTCCATCCGTTCCGTTAATTTCTAAATAGAACGCTTCATTTGTTTGCGCTTGACCAAGATTACCGCGAGATGATAAACCATAAACTTCCCCTTGAGCAGCCCAAGGAGCACTAATATCTACACTATCCTGAATTCGTCCTGATGAATGGCAACCATCTCCAACAACCCACAAAGCAGGATCTAAATCAATAATTAAATCAGCGTCCTCACAGAGACTTCTTATCTCGCATTGCGTTGAACAAGTTGAACCAGGCTCGTCGCTATTGTCATTGCCCTCGTCACATTCTTCGGGTATTTCTAAAATCCCATTTCCACAGTCGTCTTGAACTGGAAAATAGTTTCCAAAATCTTTACCAGTCAAATGTTCTTCATTGCCTAAAGTTATATCGTAAGATAATGATGGCGGATATGTTTGGATAAAATCTGTTATTCCATCCTTACCTCCTTCGCCAACAATATAATTTCCAGCCAATAAACCTGAAAATTGATAACAACCATTTTCATCCGTCAGCTGCGTAATCGGACCATTTGTTTCGCCAGTTAAAATTATTTCCCAGTCAGAAATAGCGTCTTCTATAACAAAATCTTCATTATCGCCGTCATTGTCAATGTCGTTGTATTTACATCCCGAGATAGATCCGTATTCGCATAACTCCCACCTAATAGATTCGTAGATGCTTTCCAAGTCTTCACTGTTCGGCGCGTGATAATATGCCGCGCCAGTGGTCTCTGCGACTTCCTGTAACATCTCTTCGTTTATTTTATATTGATCACCCAATCCGATTGTAAATATTTTATATCCCAAGCCCGCGGCAGCGTTTGCGGCATCCAAAGTATAAGCGATATCCTCATCATCTTCCACAAAACCGCACATGCCATATATTGAAGAATCATAGTAAGGGCAGGTCGCTCTTCCGTCCGTTAGAAGAATGGCCGCTTTCACCGCTTGCGGATTTGTCCTTGCGGATCCCAACTCTTGATTGGAAAGATAAATCGCATCGCCGATGTTTGTTCCGCCTTTTGCTCTTAAGTTACTGACCGCTGTTTGAGTAACAGAATGATCGCCAGACAATTCTTTGTTTAAAGTTGCCTCGCTCGCGTACGAAACTACTGCTGACTGATCATCCGCGCCCAAGTTGCTGAGAAAATCGTTTGCTGCGTTTTTCGCCTGCGATATTCTAGTTGGAATTTCCCAGCCCATGCTTCCAGACCGATCCATTATCAAAACAACATCAACCGCCGCTTCGCATAGCTCTTCTTCTATCGGCGCTCCTCTTGCTTCTGGAGCAGACAGAAATACGCCTGCCATTGAGACATTCAAGAGCATTGAAACTACGCTCAAGAAAGCTACCTTTCTGCAAACCCCCTCGTATGATTTTTTACTTAGTTTTTTCATAATTTGCAAGTTATTGATTAAATATATAGAAAGTTATTTGTTGGATTGTTTTATTTCTCCGCTTCCTGAATCGCTCCTTGAGAATATTTCCAGGATTGCCAATAATACCGAACCGCTTTTGCAGGATTGCTATTTTCATATTCCCAAGCTTGCTCTATTTCTTTCTCCGCTTTGGAAATCATTTCCTCAAAGTTTTTTTGTTGTTTCTCGCTTTTAACAAAAGTACTTTTAGCTTCACTCAAAATTACTTGCGCAATAATTTTATCAGCTAAAACTAAATCTTTAATAACTTCTTCAAAAACATCTCCTGACAATTCCTGACGATTTAAATATAATTCCATTCTCGCAATAGCCGTCCTTTCAGACACGAAAACTTTATTTCCTTTTTTAGGATTAAGATGAATTTCATCTTCCCAGAGATCGTCCTTTAAAGATTTCTTAATATTTTTAATAACATCATCAATTTTTTTGTCTACTTTTTTATCTCCCGTTTTTGCTCTTTCTAAACTTTCTACTGTTTCTTCTTTAAGTTGTTTAGCGCTCTTGATTTCTACTTCTACAATTGCAGTATCAGTATCACTTGAGATTCCATCTGAAACTTCTAAAAGAATTTCTCCTGTATATGAATTGTAATAAGTGTATTCTGTTGTAGAGTTGATTAACCAATCTGTTTCAAAAATATTATCATTATTGAAATCCCAACGATATTTCAAGGGCTGATTTTCAGGATCAGTTGAACCTATCGCATCAAAAATTATTTTAATCCCCGCATAACCAGAATATGGTCCATTGGCATCTGCGACTGGAGGAAGATTTTCAGCGACAAAAGTGGAGATTGATTTTTCTCTCGTAAAAGGATCGCCCGCTCTATTTGTATTTCCTGACGCTTTGATATTGAAAGTATAACTTCCTGATTCCTGAGTATTATCAAATGTATTAGCATAAATTCCATCATTCGCTCCGCCATCATTATGATTACCATCATCGTAAAGTTGAAGGGTAAAAACAGTTTGAGCAGGAGTAGTCGCCTCAACACTAAAACTTGCGCTAGCGACATACTGCGGATCATCGCTATCTACAACTGGATCCTGCGCAAAAGCGGTGATAGTTATTTCTTCGCCCTGAATATACTCAGGCTTGTTTAAGTTCGCTCCAAAGATCAAACCATTTATACCAGAAAGAGTAAAGACAAACGGTTCTCCTTCAGTTGGAACGTTTTCACCATAAAATTTTAGTTGCCATTGTCCATGAGTTGGATTTTCAATCCTGTAAAACTCATAGGTATCTCCTTCTGTAAATTCAATATCTGAATCACTTGTATTATGATTGATTTCCTTTCCATTTGGATCAACCAGAGTCAAATCTATATTACTGCCTGGCCACGAAAGAGAAAAGGTAACATTATGCATACTGGAATCAAGATAGGCAAATTTCGTTATTGTTTCTTGTGGTTTAATTTTCTCCTTAATTTTTATTATTGTATCTTCCCCTGAAATTTCTGACCAAAGATCTTGATAAATTTCTTGTAATGCTTCAGAAGTAGCGGCAAATTTATAGACACATCCAGTTTGTTGGGCAAGATTATTTAAAAGCTCCATATCAGAATTAAAACCAAGTCCGACTGTGCAAACTTTTATTTTATCTTTTTCTATTCCATTTATTACATCCGCCACCCAAGGAGGCGTATTTTCCCAGCCGTCGCTCATTAGAATAATCGCTTTTTCTGAATCTTTTGTCCCAAGGGTTTTAAGCTGATTATGTCCTTCTTGCAATCCTGCGCCGACTGAAGTCATTCCCCATGCTTGAATATTATCAATTGCGTTTCTAATCTCCCATTTCACAACACTGGGTCTGCTTTTTTCAATTTCAGTTAAAGGATAGTCAACAACGGCATTATCAGCAAAACTGGTTACTCCTATTTTGTGTCCAGTTTGCATATAATCAACAAATTGCTTAGCAGCGCTTTTAGCGAAAATCATCGGAAATCCAATCATACTTCCTGAACGATCAATAACAAGATCAACGTCCATAGTTTTAAAATAGGTGTAGGGAATATAGCCATCTCTTTTTAATTCGTTTTCAATGTCATATTTGCTATCTCTTACTTTCCAATAATACCCCATAGATTCAGATACCTCTAAATTTTTATGAGGAATTTCAGAGTCTATAAATTTATTAAACAACATCGCATGACTGCCTTTCACATTAAGTAAATCTCCCCTTTTCAAATCATCATATTCATCTAACTTTCTAGAAATTTTAGGAAGTGACCATGTTGATTCTCTCGGATTTAAATTCCAAGATCTGGAAACAAAACCTGAACAATCAATTCCAACAGCGTGAGATGATCTATTTCCATATCGCGCATCGCCAGCGCATTTTCTATTTTCAACGCCTTCTTCAAAATCTCCATATCCTTTCATTTCTTTCAATCTTAAATCAATCCCATCAATTTCAATACTTGAACATCCTCCCCTTTGATAAGGAATACTAATAGTTTCTTTCCAAACATCTGTCTCCTCTTCGTTTTCGTCTTTTTCTTTTTCTGCTTTCCATCCTCTTTCTTCTGTCCAAGTTTTATAAGTATTCCTGTCTGGAGTATTAACTATGCATGCTATTTCTTTCACACATTCCCCTTTTTTATCCCATTTGATACAACACTTATTATGACAAATATTATCTTCTGTTGGTGTCCAAACATAAGTTTTATAGCTCTCTGCAATAGACATCATTTCATCTCTCGTAGCTATTGCAAAAGATGTCTGCGCTATAGCAAAACTGAACAAGAACAGAACTGCTAAAAACGATAATTTTTTGTTTAATATTTTCATTCTATTTTTTATTATTAAATTATTTATTTAAGTCTAATTTATTTGTGAATATTTAAAAATTTTAAGACCTTCGTTTTCAAAAGTCGCCATCCAATAAATATCTTCACTATTTGTTATACGAGTTCTTCTAAATTCTCGTGTATAATATCCATTACATCCAGATTTTTTGGTAAGTATATCAGATTTTGGCTTTTTAAATAACTCTTGTAAGGGTATACTTTGATCAATTTCCGATAGTAATTTTCCACTCTTATTATATTTCCAAAAAAAATCATCTATGTAATAATCATCATCCCCAACTGATCCGTATTCATATCCAATACTAAGATAAATATTTCCTTCTTTATCAAAACCCTCGTAAGACGCATAAGCTCTTTTAGAAAGTTCTATCGCAAACTCTTTTTGAATCAAGCCTGCTCTGTCTTTAATCTGAACAGTACGTGTTGCCCAACCAATTCCTCCTGTGAAATAAAATCCTTTTTTATCTCTTGAAATATTTCCTTTATAGCTATTAGTTTTCCACTCATCACCGTTTTTTCCAATCTCATAAAACAAATAATCATCGTCATTATAATTATCTATACTTATTTCAACCATTATATTTCCATTCTCATCAAATTCTATTCCTTCGTTTCCCATACCTGGATTTTTTCCAGGCAAAGAATATGAATCAAGCATTTCTCCTGACATACTATGTTTATAAACAGTATCACTACCAAAACTCAAAATATAAATATACCCATCCTGAATTTTAATATCTGTAGTTCCTCCAATACCAATAACAAAATCTCTCAAGTATTTTCCGCTCTTATCATATTCTATAACTCTTTCATTAATGCTATCTAAAATAAAAAGGTGATTATTGTTATCATTCACATCAAAACTCTGTGGACCGTAAACTAAACCAGCGCCACTTTCATCACCTCCGAAGCTTTCAATTCCTACCTCTCCCACCCCTTCTCCCCACTCCGCTTCAACAAAAAGTTCCGCTTCGTAAGTTTCCAGCTCAACTGGCTCTATTGGATCTGGCTCTTGATTATTATTATTATCTACAGGCTCAACGTTTTCAACAACATCAACAGGTAAATTATTTCTTTTTTTTATTTCCGAAAATTGAAAAATTAAAAACTCTATAATCAAAGCAAGCGCAACAATAAATACCGCTATGAGAATTTTTTTTGGGATGTTTTGTTTTGGCATAGTAAATTAAAATTAAGAGTAATTGATTGCGACTAATACCTTATTTATCCCCATTTTTTAAATACTTCTTAACCTCCCGATCAAAATCAGATATATATAATTGATCTTGAATCGGTCTGTATTTTTCAAACTCGCTTTCGGCAAATGCTTTGGCAATTTCTGCCGTTATTTTTCCTGCATTCTCCAAAATTTCCTCTCCATTAAATTTCAGAAAAACATTTAATTTCTCCGACCAATCTTTCATTGTTATTGGAATTCCTTTTTCCGCTTGGAGCTTTTTTCCAAGTCATCAGTCCCATATAATCTTTTTTGTGATCAGCTCTTTTAGAAATAAGCTCTGCGGCGGTGTTGCCGTGCGTAGCGTAACGGAGCTTGTTTTGCACAGTGGCAAAAAATGTTTTTGTAGTTTCTGAATCAAGATCATAGTCCATCGCAGTCGCATAAATATCTGTAATTTGCTGATAAAAATTTCTCTCGCTTTCACGAATATCACGAATTTCAAGAATTAAATCCTTAAAATATTGTTTATTAAAATACGCCCCACTTTTCAATCGTTCGCTATCTAAGGCATATCCTTTTATCGCATAATTTTTCAAAACTTTTGTCGCCCATCTTCTAAAATCTGTCGCTCTTTCAGAATTTATCCTGTATCCAAGCGAAATAATCACTTCTAAGTTGTAGTGCTTGGTATTGTAGCTTTTTCCATCTTTGGCAGTTATTCGGAATTTCCGAATAACTGAATTTTCATCTAATTCTTTTGATAAAAAAATATTTTTCAAATGCTCATTTATATTTGGAATATTGACATCAAAAAGCTTCGCGATTAATTTTTGCGTTAACCAAACATTTTCATCTTGCATGCGAACTTCAATTCCATCTTCTCCCGCTTGAGAAGTAAATATCAAAAATTCCGCCGCGCTATTTCTAATAATTAGTTTTTTTGTCATAATGATTTTTACTTAAAGCCTTAATAATTCAAATTACAAAAAATCACCCTATTTTATTTCACTTAAAAAGAGCCTTAATTATGCGTTATTTAATTGCGCGTTATATTTTTATTTTTCAGCGTTATGTGTTTTGAAGCATTATATTTTTGTTTTTACTTTTATAATTCTTTTAATCGCTATAAACAAAAGGATAATTATAAACCCGCCTATCATTAGCCAACCGAACATTAAATTTCCTCCACCGATGCGGGAAATGAAATTTGAGACACTAGAACTAACATTAGAAATAACAGCAGCCCCAATCGCAAAAGAAAAATCATTTTCATACCTATTTTTTTCATTGACGATTATGCTAATTTCAGCCACATATTTGCCATCCTCCAATCCTGTGGTTTGAATTTTAAGAGGAGTGACTTCTTCCATTGAAAAAGAATTAACACTATCTGATTCTTCTGGAAAAGGATAGATAGCGTTATGCGCTATTTTTCCATCCTTCTTTAATTTTACCTGAATCTGCGGACGAATTTTTATGTTGCTTTGATTGTCATATATTATTCTAATCAACAAAGGATCTCCTGTTTTTAAATTATACGAGTTGGGAATTATTGAGGTTTTGACACTAACTTCTTCTTTGTCTGTAACTGTAATATTTACCTCCCTGTCTATCCTCTGGCTAACAGCCGTTAAAACATCTTCTTCTAATTCTTCATTTTTAGAAGAAACCGTGATACCAACAATACCTGAATATTCTCCATTGGGAGTGCCTTCCGGGATTGAAAATTTTGCGATTATATCATATCTTGAATTTTGAGGTATGCTTATTTCCTCAATCGATATTTCTGGGTTTTTGGGATCGTAAAATTTTACCCAATCGGCAATATCGTTTTCAGCTATTATTTGAAATATATCTTCTGTTTTTTCGGTATTAAAAAAATAGAGAGTTTTTTCAAAAACCTCTCCTTGTCGGGCATTTTTAATAATAATCGGTTCTGTCATTTGTCCAATTCCAAAACTGGTCAACGGCTGAAACATTGCTATTGCTAAAACTAAAATTAAGATTGAAACAATTATTTTTTTCATATCACAATTTTATTTATTTTGCCAATTAATTTTATTCTAATCTTTTCCTTAAACTTGTCAACACACACTACAGAGAAGATTGAAGTTAAATATTTTTTTAACTTCAATCTTCTCCGAGGGACGAGAAGCTCGCCCCTCTGCAAATCAATTATTTTTCATATTTTCATAACAAGAATAATAAGCATTCTAGTTTATACAAACCGTCAAATGCGGAGCAGGAACAGCGATTAGGGTCATCGTGCCAGTATAGCAATCTCCGTCATGTGTTGGCGGAAACTTGGAAATCAGAATTGAGAAATCAATTTCATTCTTTTCTGATAAATCTAACGGACCGGGCAACAATCTATATGTATAAGGACGATAATTCACAAAACTTACATCACTGCCAACTCTGCCATCATATAGGACATTATATATGTCATCAGTTTTACCCAAATCCATATCATCTTGCATTACTTTCAGGGAAAGCCGCGTGTTGCCTACATTTCTGACTGTTGCAGGATTAGCTCCTGTTCCTGAATCCCAAGTAAGATCACCACTAATAATCTTATGCGTATTCAGTTTCACATTGCCATAACTTACAGCCGTAAAGTCCTTTTCAAAAGCGGTTAAAGGAAGATAGGTAAAGTGATTCTCCAGTGTTCCCTGCAACCCAACTTTATCCTGAGCAACTGCCCATACTTTGTAATTTCCAGATGGGTCTTCATAAGAGATAGTTTTGTCGCCACAATACACAGCGGCTGTTAATTTCATCAATTCGCCTGTGTCAACATTACAGATTTCGTCATAGTCATAGCCAGTGTTAAATACAGGAAGGTTATTATTTCCATTCTTCACCTTACTACAGAAAAGTTCATATCCATCATCCAAACTCAATCTCGTCAAAGTATCTTCTTGCATAAGTTCACCGCAACCCAAACCAGATTGATCGCTTAACGGAACATGGCTATCTCCTAAAGATATGCCCTCTGGATAAAAAACATCAGCATACACTGCGTCAATATCAGCTAGTCCATCCGGATCAGTTACTACAGCGCAGAGAGTAATTGTCTTATTGACCTGATATTGTCCTGACGGCATAAATTGAGCGCCAGCGGTTGTCGCATCATCAGTTCCTAAATATTCTCCAGCGGCATTCCTAGTCGCATTCATCTCCCATTTAGCTTTAACAATGGGAGTAGCGCCACCACTTGTGTCACGAAGTAGACTAGTGTTAGCAGCGCCATCTGTCGCTACCGTTACATTCAATCCAAATGTACAAACACTAACCGCGACCAATGAGAACATGGCGATCGCTTCTTTAATTAGTTTAATTTTCATAGTTTTATTCTCCTTAACCTCTGCCTCCTGCTAAGATTATAGAAGTAAGATATTTACTTCCATGTCATCCCAGCCTTTGGCAGGGTTTTTTAATTAATTAATTAAGATTTTTTAAGTTACTTGACTAAACTTTTCACCCTTTATATTTTATCATTCTCAAGAGAATAATTAATTAATTAGAGCTTAAGCAAGCAACCTCGACCTTTAAGTTTTATTACGATAAACTCGTAATTTTAAATTATAAAATATTTATTATTTATTCACATAAAAAAGAGCTCACAAAACTACTCAACTGCTTTAAATCAAAAAGCAATTAACTAATCAATGTGAGCCCTCAGTTTTCTGTCATCCGCCTTGGGCGAACTCAGTTTGCTGTCAGGCAAATTATACAAATTGTAATTTGTAGTAACTAATAGTAATTTATAGCAACCCGTTACAACTAATTACAACTATATTAATATATCTCTTCTTCATTATTATATTCTCCGCTATCCCTGTTATTATTCTGTGTTTTATTATTACGATTTTTATTTCTTCTCACCACTCTCGTTATCTCCTTGCTCATTATCACTCCGTCCTGAATAATAATATTTATTCTTCCAAAATTCAACTCGCGAATGTCGTTGATAACATCCACCTCATCTCTAGAAATCTGGCTTAACTTTTGCCTCTGCTGATTTTCCATTTGTTGGCTTTCCATAATTTGTATTTTATGGATTATGGAATTTTAATTCTAATCACTTTTCTATTTCAACTGCTTCAGAAAATTGACTTGGAACTTTCTAAATTTAAGCCAAATAAAAACAACCAAAACAAAACAAAATTTCTCTGGCCGTTGTCCACCCTGAATAACATTATGACATATCTACTCCTATATTTTTGTCAATTCAAGATTTCAGACCCTCCCTATTTCTATCCCTTGCCAAACTTATTATCCCACTCATAAAAACTATGTCAAGGGTCTAATCTAACTTTCTTTTTCTAACAACTTTTTACTGTAAACTTAGCGGTTTATTTTTAAAATATTTAATAGTGACGAGTAATTTTTGGGCTTGAGTTTTAAGTTATCCACAGATTTTTATTTGTCATTGCGAGGAGGCTGAACGAACGAAGTGAGAGAAAAGCCGACGAAGCAATCCCGTGACTATGCACAATGAATTTAATTCTGGGATTGCTTCGTCGCCATTTCGTTCGCTACGCTCCTCAGGCTTCTCGCAATGACATTTTGTAATCCAAACAAATTTAAAAAACATACTCTGTAAAAACCACCACTCGTTCAGAATAATTATTTTTCGCTTTGTCCCACACTCCCCCGCAAGTGATTAAATTTAAATAAATTCCGTCATCCGCTCCGAATATTTTTTCCATCGGCGCGGTTTCAGTTCCGTATTTTTCAGAAAAGATAACTTGAAAACGCTTTTTATTATTTTCGCCGTCAATCACAAAAACATCATCCCCCGCTTTTAATTTATGCAGATCCCAAAAAACCGCTGGCTGGCTGGATTTAGTGTCCAAATGTCCGACAATCACAGCGCTTCCAATTTCGCCAGGCTTTGGACCAAGATTGAACCACGCCACATCAGTGTTATTGCTCGGCGTTTTCATTTTTTGATTAGCGTCCAAACCAACATCTTGAATTCTGGTATTTATTCCTAATTTTGGAATCTCTAATTTCTGCGGAAGTTCTTTATTCTCTATAATTCCTGTTGCTGAATTTTTGCTAATAGCCGTCGCAACTGTCGTTGTATTATTTGCAATGTTATTATCGTCATTAGAAAACACTCCAAAAAAATCCTCGTTTTCTGTCTTTTTACTATTTACTATTGGCATTTGACTATCGTTTTTTACAACTTGTTGCGATTTTAAATTATAATTATTTTTTGCAAACTGCGGCAAAAACACTGACAGCTGAAATAGAAATATTCCCGTTGTCACAAAAAGCAAAACTGCGATTAAAGTTTGCTTTGATTTTGAAATATTCTCCTTCAATCTTAAATACTTCACAATTTCATTTCGTCTCGCTCCTAAATGAAGAAGATATTTTGCTAAACAAGCTACTTCACTGTCAGCATGAACAGACCGCAAATTATCAGTTTTTTCAATAATACCAACTAACAATAAATTAGCCGTTTCATTGTCAATTTCTAAAAACGGAGCTGTTTCTATTAATTTCGCTACAACTTCAGAAACAGAAACACGGTCTGACGAATTGCGATAATCAATATTGACAATAGGTAAATTGGGATACATTTTTCTAAACGGTTTTGAATCTATTTTACCAATTGTAAAAATTAAATCGGTTTCAGTTTTAAATTCAACAATATTCTTTTTCTCTATTAAATCATATCCCGTTAAAAACGAAAACTTTTGCGAGATTTTATTTAGACAAATAATCTGCGGTTTTTTCTCCGCTTTTTTTAACACCCAAAAAAGCGCCAGCGCGCTGCTAATCATATCTCCGCTTGGATTTTTGGAAATTACGATTAGAGGTCTGGAGCTTTTTTCCATCAACTCTCTTATTTTTTCTTCATTATTTAAAGACATAAATATTTGTAATTACAATCAACATGAGGGTGCCATAGTCTCCGCAGAGCTGTGGCACCCAGAATGCAAGATTTTGCAGAATATTTATCTTAATTACATTTTAACCCACGCTCCCGATACGCTTTTCTGAAGATCCCAACAATCATCACAGCAGAAATCACAAGCAATATCTGTTGCCAATTATTACTCGCAACCGCACCTTCCCCTCGTCCTGTTTTTGGCATTTCTTTCGGAATAATTGCTGTTCCTTTTACCTTTTCAACACGCACAATCGCGTCATCTGTATCAGTAGCGTATTTTCCATCAACTTGTCCTCGGACTGTTCCAATGTTCGTTGTTGTCTTAGTGATATTAGACTCACAGCTATATTTCCATACTTCGGTCGGATCAAGTTTATTGTCGCTGTTAATATCTCCATCTACAAAAATTACGGGAGAACATTTGTCGTCAACCAAAGTCACATCTGAAATTGCTTTAATTCCTTCGTTATATACTTCATAAGAATAAACAACTAAACCGCCTCCTTCAGGCAACGATTCGGGATTAGCTGTCTTTTCCAATCTAATCGCTAAATCCACAGTCGGCACAGTAACAGTCGCTGTCGTTGTGTCTGTCACATTTCCCTTAACACTTTCTCCTGTCACAACAACTGTGTTCAGTGTTGTTTCCGTTAAGTTAGATTGACAAGTATATTCCCAAATCTCGCCTCTGTCTAATTTGTCATTTGTATTTTTATCGCCATCTTTGTATTCTATTCCGTCACATTTGTCATCAACTAAAGTTACATTTGAAAGAGCGTAATGTCCTGGATTAGTCACTTCGTAAGTGTAGATTACTTCACCTCCGCCAACTGGCAAAGTTCTCGGTTCTGGAGTTTTGATTATTCTGATTGCGGGATAATAAGACACTCCTCCACCTCCGCTACTTACTGAAACTGATGCGTTAGCAGTCGCTTCTACTTTTTGAGTATTATGATACCCTTCCACTGTCGCCACATTAGTAGTATTCGCAGTTATATTCGCGCTCTGCGTATATGTCCAAGTTTCTGTTAAATCAAGAATATCATCACTATTATCATCTCCTGTATAAGAAGTTAATTCTCCTAATTTATCATCAACTAATTTAATATCTGCTAAAGCGACATCGCCAGGATTAGTCACGACATAAGTATAATCCACATTTCCTCCACCCACTGGCAAAGAAGTTGGATTTGCTATTTTCGTAATTGCAATTATCGGATCATCTTGCGAAGGAGTTTCTACTGTAACTGTCGCCTCAGCAGTAACTGGACCTACGGTTTGACTATTATAGATTCCTTCAACTGTCGCAATATTTGTCGTATCTACAGTTATATTCATCTCGCAAGTATATATCCAGGTTTCCGTTGTTTCAAGAGTATCTATAACATTACTATCTCCGCTAACATAAGTGACAGCGCTACATTTGTCATCCGTTAAAACAATACTTTCAAGATCAACATTTCCAGGATTACTTACTTCATAAGTATAAATCACATCTCCTCCGCCAACAGGCAAAGAAGTTGGATTTGCTATTTTCGTAATTGCAATTGCTGGATTAGCTGGAGGAACGATTTTTTCAAACACGGCGCATACTGGATAAACACTATTTGGACCTGTTCCCTGATTTCCAGCATGATAAGCAGTAACAGAAGCCACATCTGCTGAAACAGTAAGGTTATTATTAACTACTTCATCATTCATTGCATAGTCAATACCATCGCTTAAATCACTACTTGTGCCAGTCGTCGCAATATCATTGTTGCTACTATCATTCAAAATTGCGTACCACTGTTCTTGCAACTGAGACTGACTGCTTCTACTAGGATATCCATCATGTGAAACAGCTTTTACTTCATAAACGCCAGCTGGAATATCTGCTTGAACAGGACCAGCTTGAATTGGAGCAGGCTGAATAAGTTTATTTGGAAACATCACAACTGTTTTTCCTTGATTTGCGTAATTATCACAAACTGCTTGAGCGTCAGCAAGAGATGGCGCTTCTTCGCCAATCACATTTAATTCTCTTACAACGGTTACTTGTGAATCTGGCTCAGAAGATAGTGCTTCAAGCTTAATATATCTTCCTATTTTAGAATTACTAAATAATACTTCTTGCTCCGATGTATCTATTGGGAACATTCCTGTTGCCACTGCATCACCCCAGTCTGTTGTATCTTTTGAAACATAAAATTTGTATTCTTTAATATTGCCATTTCCACCATCTGTCCTTGGCAAATATCTGAATCCTGAGATGTCATAAGTAAAACCCAAATCTATCTGTATTTCGTGAGGAAGCGTTGCGTCTGGATTATTGACAAGCCATTCAGAATGCCAAAAAGTATTTACATCGCCATCAAATGCGTATTCTCCCCGCTGGTCTGCTGAAACCAACTCTTCACTATCCACATATTGCAATGTCCAATTAGCTTGAGAAATTACAGTAGTCGCATTTGTTATTGGGGTAACTAATAAATTCAATGGAAAAGCGATTAAAACAGTCAAAAAACAATATAACGCTTTTTTTAATAAAATCTCTCTCTTTAATAATTTCTGTCTCATAGTTTTAATTTAACTTGTTTAATTAACGAATATTTAAAAAACGATTTATTGTTTTCATAAAGCTTTCCTGAATTACATCCTACCACATTAACCAAGGATAGTGGCATACATCGTAAAATCTGTCAAGAGGTCTGCCTTAAAATTATCCTAAATTAGAATTCACTTTAAAAAATTTACACAACATAAAAACCATAGCCTCTTTCTCACGGCCGTGAGAAAGAGGCTATGGTTTTTTCTGGGTATTTCTACTACTAAAGAATTATTTAGGCAACAACACACATTTTAACAAGCCAAAATTTATAATTAAAGAACGAGATGATTTTTCCAAAAGTTTTTTCTTCCCCTTCTCCTTCACAATTATTCCAAAAAATATCTTCCGTAAAAGTTTTGTCCAATGGCTCTATGTTCTCCGTTGGAAACATAATTGGAAGTATAAGCTCTTCGTTTGTCTCTTCTGCTACTATCTCTTCGTCCTTTTTAATTTCATCATCTTCACTCTTATTTTCTTCTTCTCTATTTCCTTCATCCTCTCTATAATTCTTATCTTCAAAATAAACTACGGGGGATTTAATTTCAACAAGTTCTTTTTTTGGTTCTGCTACTTTTATTTCTTCTATTTTAATTTCTGGCTTCTTTTCTACTGAGTTAATATCAACATCTCCTTTAATATTAATTTCGCTATCTTTATTTTTTTCGGCTACAATTATTTTTTTTACTTCCATTGGAGAACCAAATTCTTCAACAATAATAATACTTTCATTTCCATCAAAAATTCCTTTTTTCACCGCAATGCCAACTTCAGTATAATTTGGTTTTAAAATATTATCACGATGAGTGATGCTTCTCATCAAGGCCAAATGAGTTCCTTCCGCTGTCACAAAATCAATCGCTAAATTTTCCCCCGCGTAAAGATAATTGTATCCCGCTGATTTTATCCAGTACCACGGAGTTACTCCGCTAGGACTATTATGATCAAAATATTGAAACTCAAACATATCATTAACTTTCGCTTCCGCCGCTGCCGTAAGTTTGCTATTAACTTTAAGCGGTAAAAGTCCAGATTTTTTTCTAGACTCATTCGTCAGCTCAATCATTTTCTGCGCAGTAATATCAGCAGCAATCACCGCCTGGCTATAACTCAACAAAACAAAAACAGAAGAAATAGCTATAATCCACTTTTTAACGATTTTTGTATTTTTGTTTTTATCTATTTTTATTTTCATTTTTGTTGTATTTTAAACAAAAAAAGAGCTTTACCACCCTTTTTCTTACTTAAAATAATTTGTCCCTTTTTGCATTACTCCTGTAGTATACACTACTTTTCAGCGTTCGTCAATAGCATCGCATTGCATGTAAATATTGCATGTAAACATTAAAGCATATAAACATTTAAACAAGTTGCTATAATGAAAATTTAGTTCAAGAATAAAATCCAGTGGTTTCTTTTTTATTTTTTACTGAAATTTTTATTTTAAAATTTGTTTAAATGTTTATATGTTTTTATGAACAACACTTGACATATTTTAAAAAATCGTATACAATTCAAACCAATGAAGCTAGGAGGTCGGAAGTAAAGCGGTTTTCTAATCGGACTGAAGTAGACAAATCTCTCTCCTCTTTCCGTCAGAATTAATTTTCTGCGGAATCTGTCAACTTTAGTCCGTATAATTTAGAAGCTGCTAACTTCTGGCCTTCTGGTTTTTTTATTTGCCTTTTTTTATTTTTAGTGGTAAGGTTCATTTATAAACAAGGAGGTATAATTGGAATGGGTCTTTTAATTTTAAAAAGATATAGAAAGATAAGAAAAAAACGAGAACAAAAAGAAAATAGGATAATATTTCTCTCCTTTATAGTAACAAGATCAGTTAAGCTTATTGAGGAAATAGATGATAAAATAGAAACAGAGATAATTGACCTTGAGGTAAAATATATAGAAAGAGAGATTAAATTTTATCAGCAAAAATTATTACATACACGCTTGTCGAAAAGACAAGTGAAATCAATTGTTAGGGTAATGAAAGAACTACAATTTCAATTGTTTACAAATCTCTTACTAAAAAGAGATTTAATTTTTATCTAATTTAAAAAAATGTATAAAAAATCAAAATTAAAAAACGGGCTGAGAATTATTTTGGCTCCGATGAAGTCAACTAAAACGGTTACTGTTTTGGTAATGGTCGGAACGGGATCTAAAAATGAAAACGAAAAAAATCGCGGCATTTCTCATTTTTTAGAACATATGTTTTTTAAGGGTACGAAGAAACGACCGACGACATTGGATATTACCAAAGAATTAGATAAAGTTGGTGGAGTATATAATGCTTTTACTGGTAAAGAGTGTACAGGATTTTGGACGAAAACAGATAAAAAACATTCCAGCATTGCTTTAGATATTATTTTAGATATGCTTTTAAACTCAAAATTTTCCGAGGAAGAAATTAAAAGAGAAAGGGGAACAATTTTGGAAGAATTAAATATGTATTTAGACAATCCGATAATGCACATCTCAGATTTATTTGAAAATTTGTTATATAAAGATCAACCACTTGGTTATGATGAATTAGGAGACAAAAAAACAATAGCGTCAGTTAAGAGAAAAGATTTTATTGATTATTATAAAAAACATTATACAAATAATAATATAATTATAGCAATTGCTGGAAGTTTTAGTGAGAAAAAAATAAAAAATAATATTAAAAGATATTTTGATAAACCAAAAAATAATAGTGTAAAAAAACAAAATAAAACTTGCGACAAACAAAACAATCCTAAACTATTTATTAAATATAAAAAAACAGACCAGACACATTTATGTTTAGGCACAAGAGGATATAACACGGATCATAAAGATAAATATGTTTTGTCAATTTTAAATATTATCCTCGGAGGAAATATGAGTTCTAGATTATTTACTTCAGTTAGAGAACGCAATGGACTTGCTTATTATATCCATACCTCTACTGTGGATTATAAAGATGTTGGCTATTTTGTCGCTCAGTCAGGAGTGAATAATAAAAAATGTTTAGACGCGATTAAAATAATTTTAGACGAGTTTAAAAAAGTGAAAGAAGAAAAAATTAGCGCGGAAGAAATAAAAAGAGCGAAAGATTATTTAAAGGGCAGAACTAACATTGCTTTAGAATCTTCAGACGCCGTGGCAAGTTTTGTCGCTAATCAAGAAATGGACACTGGAAAAATTTTGACCCCGCAAGAAAAGTTTGCTAAAATAGATATAGTAACAGCTGACGATTTGCAAAGAGTCGCGCGAGATATATTTGTTGATAATAAATTGAACTTAGCTTTGATTGGACCGTTTAAGGACAAGAAAAAGTTTGAGAAGGTTTTAAAATTTTAATAAAAAGATATGAGCCAAAAACAAACAATTGATATTTCCTACGAAAGTATTTTAAAAGTCATTTTAGTTTTGTTCACGCTGTTTTTTCTTTTCCAATTGCGACATATAATTTTTATTATCTTTATTTCCGTCATTGTCGCTTTAATCGCCAATCCCGCTGTTGATAAAATGCAAAAAAGAAAAATCCCGCGAGTAGCGGGAGCGTCAATTTTATTTTTGGCGGCTTTTATGGTAATGGGCTTGTTAGCGTATATAGTAGCTCCGCCCTTAGCAAAAGAAGTGACCCAGCTTACTTCCCAATTTCCCGCTTATTTAGAGCAAGTTAATCTTGACGATCCTGTCTTGCAAAATCAGTCTTTTAACTATATAAGTTCAGAACCGTTTCAGAATGTTTTAATTGAGGCTAGCAAATTTTTGAAAAATGTAACCTCTAATTTTGTTTCCGTAATTCTCGGACTTTTAGGCGGACTTCTTTCAGCAATTCTTATTTTGGTAATTTCATTTTATTTTATTGTTGAAGAAAAAGGTATTGAAAAATTTGTAGAAGCGGTTATTCCTCATAATCTCCGCTCGCGAGCGTTGAAAATTATTAGGAAAACAGAATCTAAACTTGGAAAATGGTTTATCGGACAATTATTTTTAGGTCTTATTGTAGGAATATTATCTTTTATTGGTCTTAGTATTTTAGGAGTCCCCTACGCTTTAGTTCTGGCGATTATCGCTGGCGCGATGGAGCTAATCCCGTACATTGGACCGACTCTCGCCAGCATCCCCGCAATCCTAATCGCTTTCACTGTCTCTCCCCTTCTCGCGCTTTTAACTTTTATTTTATATTTCCTAATCCAGCAATTTGAAAATTATTTGATCGTTCCCAAAGTAATGGAAAGATCGGTTGGACTTCATCCTGTTATTATAATTATCGCGATGCTTGTTGGCGGTCAGCTTGCTGGAATTTTGGGAATTATTTTGGCAATTCCAGTAACAACAATTGCTTCTATTATTTTGGAAGATTTATATGGGAGCAAAAAAGAAAGGGATAATTAGGGCGGTTTATTATAGGATTATAAAAAAGCTCCCTAATGGGAGTTTTATGTAAATATTTGACAGTAAGATTTTGGAGGGGTTTTTATAAAAAAAGTTTTATTTTTAAAAACTTTTTTTCCTTTTTTAAAAATTTTATAAACTTTTATTTTTTCCCTCCAAGAAACTTCTACTAATCCAAGTGTAGTAGCTAAGTTATCTAATGCGCTCACAGCATCGTCAAAACTAATTTTGTTTTTAATTTCCTTATTTTCGATGCCTCTTCTAATTTCAAACACAGAAGAAGTTTTTTCGCTGTTATCAAAAAGAAACTTCAAAATTCTCTCCTCTAAAGTTGATATTTCTATTTTTCTTATAATTTATCCCTCCCTTAGAATAAAAGATTACATTCAAAATTGCTTCTTGTCAAGAAAAAAATAGCCCTCGAAAAAATAAATCAAGGGCAATCTGCTATTTACATATTGTATAAATAGCTTCGTAGTATGGTCTTTGGGCATCTGGATCATATTTCTGACTGCTAAGACTATGAAGGGCAACTCTCTTTTTGTAGTTAAGAGTTGCTATCGCAGCTGAAACATCCCATTGATCAATATCAACATCAAAGACATTGATCTCTTCTACCAGTTCGCCCACTGTCATTCTGCCTTTTCTTGATAATAATTGAGCTGTTCCCTCTATAATCATTTATTTACCTCCTTTACTCACCTCTTTGAGATAAGAACACTTTAGTCATTTTAACAACAGCAGTATTTTATGTCAAACAATAAATTCTACATCACCACCTCCATCGCCTATGCCAACGCTGTGCCGCATATTGGGTTTGCGATGGAAGTTTGCCAGGCGGATGTTTTGGCAAGATACCACAGGATGCTTGGTGATGATGTTTTTTTCTTATCTGGAACAGACGAAAATGGATCAAAAATAAAAAAGACTGCGCTTGAAAATAAAACAGAGCCGCAAAAATTTGTTGATGAAAATTCGGCTAAGTTTCAGTTATTATTAGATACACTTAATATTTCTAATAACGATTTTATTCGCACGACAGATCAAAAACGGCATTGGCCAGCAGCGCAAAAAATTTGGAATAAATTAGTTGAAGCTGGAGATATTTATAAATCAAACTATGAAGGTTATTATTGCGTCGGCTGTGAGGCGTATTTAACTGAAAAAGATTTAGTTGATGGTAAATGTCCAAATCATCAAAAAGCGCCGGAAAAAATCAAAGAAGAAAATTATTTCTTTAAACTTTCTAAATATTCAGAAATTATTCAGGAAAAAATTGAATCAGGCAAACTTAAAATTCTGCCGGAAGCGAGAAAAAATGAAATTTTAAATGTGATAAAATCAGGATTAAAAGATGTCAGCTTTTCTCGTCCTAAAAATATTCTTGATTGGGGCGTTCCTGTTCCCAATGACGATTCACAAACAATGTATGTCTGGTGCGACGCGCTGACAAATTATATTTCTGCATTGGGATATGGCCAAAAATCCAGTAGAGGTTCGGCCTCCACGCTGGAGGCCGAACCTCTACTGGATTTTTGGCCCGCCGACATTCACATTATCGGCAAAGACATTTTAAGATTTCACACCGCAATTTGGCCAGCAATGTTATTATCAGCTAATTTACCTCTTCCCAAAAAAATATTTGTCCATGGATTTATAACATCCGACGGGCAAAAAATAAGCAAATCGCTCGGCAATGTCATTGATCCGTTTGAAGTAATTGACAAATACGGCGTTGACGCTTTGCGATATTATTTATTAAAAGAAATTCCCTCCGGAAACGACGGCGACTTTTCGTATCAAAGATTTGAAGAGATTTACCAAGCGGATTTAGCGAATGGAATTGGAAATTTGACGGCAAGAATTATTACTTTGGGAATTAAGAATCAGGAATCAGGAATTAAGAATCTGAATAAAAATTCAGAGCTTAAAACTAAAGCAGAAAATACTTGGAATAATTACGAAAAATCATTAAACAATTTCAAACTAAACGAAGCGTTAGAAATAGCAAAAAAATTAATGAGTACTTGCGATGAATATATTGAACAGAATAAACCGTGGCAATTGGAAGAAGAGAAAAAGAAAGCAGCAGTTATTTATAATTTATTAGAAAGCCTCCGTCATATCGCCTGGATGATATATCCTTTTATGCCAGAAACTTCAATGAAGATTTTTGAGCAATTATTCGTGGATGAACAGGAAAGAAAAATTAAATTGAATAAAAATTTAAAAGAAGCGCAAAAATGGGGCGGATTGAAATCTGAAACAAAAATAAAAAAAGGCGAGATTTTGTTCCCGCGCTTATAGTCCTGTCATTCTGAACTTGTTTCAGAATCTATTGATCATTACACTAATTTAATCCATAAATCACATAACATTTTTACTAAGGCGAAAACGCAATTATTATGTTAAATAAAAGAACAATCGCATTTACGCTTTAGATGAAAGATAATTTTTAAATAGGACAATTCAAAACCTAAGACATAAAAGATCCTAAAACAAGTTCAGGATGACAATTTTTAAATTGATTAAAATTGAAAAATGATTGATTCACACGCCCATACGGACTTTAAAGAATTTGACGATGACCGCGAAGAAGTTATCAAACGGTTTTTTGAAGGTGGCGGAGAAAAAATTATCAATGTCGGGTGCGACTTAAAATCAAGCGTGAGAAGCTATGAGCTTGCCAAAAATAATGAGAATATTTTTGCTTCCGCTGGAATACATCCTCACGACGCGGATACTGTTGATAAAAATAGTTTAAGAAAGATCGAAGAACTTGTCCAGCATTATAAAGTAATAGCTGTCGGCGAGATTGGCTTGGATTATTTCAGAAATTTATCACCGCAAGAAAAACAGATAGAAGCGTTTAGATTACAGCTTGAACTTGCCGATAATCACAAGATGCCGCTTATTATTCATTGCCGAGACGCTTATAACGATTTAATAGATATTTTAAAAAGTTACCAAACAAACAGCTGGCGTGGTGTTATTCACTGTTTTGGTGGCAGTCAAAAAATCGCTGAAGAATTTTTGGAACTCGGATTTTACATTGGTTTTACAGGAACTATTACTTATTATAAAGATAAGTCAAAATTAGGAAATGAACCTGAAATATATAGAGTTATAAAAAATATGCCGTTAAATAAAATTTTAATTGAAACAGATTGTCCTTATCTTGCGCCAGTTCCAGAGAGAGGAAAAAGAAATGAACCGTTATTTGTCCGATATGTCGCTGAAAAAGTCGCGCATATTAGAAATGTAGATTTTAAAGAAATTGAAAAAGCGACAAGCGAAAATGCGATTAGATTGTTTAATTTAGAAAAGTAAGCAAATTTTTCTTGACATAAATAATGTAAATAATATTTCTTTTCAAACAACACCTTTCACAACACTTTCATTAAAAACTAAAAAAATCTCAACAACTAATATAAGTATAACCTCTTTCTGAACGGCCGTTTGAAAAGAGGTTATACTTATATTACAAATTGGCATAAAATAGAATCATAAAATTTAACTAGAACTATTATGAAATTACCAGTTACCGAAAAATTTTTATTGGATGTGTATAATTACACTGAAAAGTTAAATGAGACTTTTGATTTGTTCGCTCCTCGAACGATGAAGGAAGTTTGTTGTCCCGCTCTTTATGAATTAAAACAAGAATATAAAAAGCAAAAGGCAAAACAAAAATTTAGTCAGTTGGTTTATCGTCTGAAAAAGAATGGCTATATTAAAATTAAAAATTTAGAACAAAATGAAGGAATTATCTTAACAGAGAAAGGAACTGAAAAGGTTTTAAAAACAAAGCTTAAAATGCAAAACAAGAAAAAAAGATCTGATGAAAAATGGCAAATGATAATTTTTGACATTCCTGAAAGGAAAAAAGGATTAAGAAATTTATTGCGAGGAAAACTTCGTCTCTTAGAATACAAAATGCTTCAACAGAGCATTTGGATTTGTCCTTATAATGTTCAAAAAGAAACGCAGTTTATTTTAAGAAAATATTCTCTTGACTCATATGTAAAATTATTCCTAATAAAAGAAATAGAGATATAACCTCTTTTTGAACGGCCGTTTGAAAAGAGGTTATAAATAAAATTTGTTAGTTTTATTGGTTATGGATTTTTAATAGCGTTGCTGACGATAATACATCTAAATTATTTATACAGACAAAATTAACATAAATTTAAAATGCAAAAATACAATCCTCAAAAAATTGAAAAGAAATGGCAGAAAGAATGGGATAAAAGCGAGATTTACAAGGCAGAAGATTTTTCTGAGAAGAAGAAGTTTTATTGCTTAATTGAATTCCCCTATCCATCTGGCGCTGGTTTGCATGTGGGACATTTAAGAAGTCATATTGCGATTGATATTATTGCTAGGAAAAAAAGAATGAGTGGATATAATGTGATGTATCCAATCGGCTGGGACGCTTTTGGGTTGCCGACAGAAAATTTTGCGATTAAGACAAAGACTCATCCAAAGATCGTGACGGAAAATAATATCAAAAATTTTACCAAGCAAATCAAAAGCTATGGACCAAGTTTTGACTGGTCGCGGGAAATAAATACCACTGATCCAAAATATTACAAATGGACACAGTGGATTTTTTTGAAATTATTTAATAGCTTTTATGACGAGAAATTAGATAAAGCGCGTGATATTAAATATTTAGATATTCCGAAAAATTTAAATGCTTTAGAAAAAAGGGAATTTATTGACAGTCATAGATTAGCTTATGAAGCGGAAATGGCAATCAACTGGTGCCCGAGTTGTAAAATTGGATTAGCGAATGAAGAAGTTGTGAATGGCACTTGCGAAAGATGCGGGGCTTTGGCAGAGAAAAAAATTATGAAACAATGGATGTTGCGAATCACAAAATACGCAGATAGGTTGATTAAGGATTTAGATACTGTTGATTATTTAAATAAAATTAAAACGCAGCAGGTTAATTGGATTGGGAAATCAGAAGGAGCGATAGTTAAGTTTCAAATTAAAACTGACGACAATATAAAAACCCCGGAGCATAGCTCAGAGGTTTTTAATGAACCTGAGGGTAATCCCAGGTGCAGATCAAAGACTTGTCATCCCATTTACAATAATAGTATAAATGATAATGAAAAAGTTGTCAAGTCCAAAAATGACGCTGAGCCGGCAGAGGGATTCGAACCCTCAGATAATAGGATGACAAATCTATATCTGCACCATGCTACTGGCAAATCAACGCCAAATTTATTATACCACTCTTTGAAAGTTTTTACCACTCGCCCCGATACTTTATTCGGATGCACTTATATGGTTTTATCGCCAGAACATCCACTAATTAAGAATTTAGAATCTGGAATTTTGAATTTAGAGGAAGTTAAAAAATACATTGAACAAGCGAAAAATAAATCTGATTTAGACCGAACTGATTTGGCGAAAGAGAAAACGGGAGTTGAATTGAAAGGAATTAAAGCGATTAATCCAATTAATAACGAAGAAATTCCAATCTGGCTTGCGGATTATGTTTTGGCTTCTTACGGCACTGGCGCAATTATGGCGGTACCTGCGCATGATGAGAGGGATTTTGAGTTTGCGAAGAAGTTTGGATTGGAGATAAAGCAAGTTGTAGCGCCATTGTTTATTGGTGAAGGAAAAAATAAAATTAGAAAAGATAAGAAAAATACGAAAAGAACGGTTGTAGATGTTATAATTAAGCATTGGGAAAAAGATGAATATTTTTGCTTAGACTGGAGTAAAAGTAAAAATGATTGGAAGTCTTTTGTTGTCGGTGGCGTTGAAAAAGGAGAGAGCGAAGAGGAAGCAGCTTTGAGAGAGGCAAAAGAAGAATCTGGTTATCAAAATATGCGTGTTGTGAAAAAAATTGGAGGCATAGCCTATAGTCGTTTCTTTGCGGCTCATAAGGATGTTAATCGTCGTGATATAAAAAGAAGTTGTGTCTATATAGAATTATTGAATAGTAGTTTTATAGAACCAAAAGAAGAGGAAGTAAAAAATCATAATGGTATTTGGGTTAAAAAAGAAAAAGTAAAAGATTTCATAAATTTACAAGAACCAAAGATTCATTGGGATATTCTTCAAAATGGGGAAAAACCTTTTATAGGGTATGGTATTGCAATAAATTCTGAACAGTTTAATAATTTAGAAACCAGCGAATTTAAAATAAAAATAACCAAATGGCTGGAAGAAAACAACCTTGGCAAAAAAGCGATAAATTATAAATTGCGTGATTGGGTTTTTTCTAGACAGCATTATTGGGGGGAACCGATTCCAATTGTGAAATGTGAGAAGTGCGGGAATATTGCGTTAGAAAAAAAAGATTTGCCTCTTGAACTTCCAGATGTCAAAAATTATGAGCCGACAGATACTGGCAAATCCCCTCTTGCAAAAATTGATCAGTGGGTAAATATAAAATGTCCGAAATGCAATAGCAATGCCAAAAGGGAAACTGACACGATGCCGAACTGGGCTGGGTCAAGCTGGTATTTTTTGCGATATATAGATTCTAAAAACAATAAAGAATTTGCTTCACCAGAAAAATTAAAATACTGGATGCCTGTTGATTTATATAACGGCGGAATGGAACACACGACTTTGCATTTGCTTTATTCTAGATTTTGGCATAAGTTTTTATATGATTTAGGATATGTAAATACTTCCGAGCCATACAAAATACGAAGATCTCACGGAATGATACTTGCTGAAGATGGACAAAAAATGAGCAAGTCCCGCGGAAATGTTGTTAATCCTGATGAAGTTATTGAGAAATATGGAGCGGATACTCTCCGTCTTTATGAAATGTTTATGGGTCCGTATGGCGACGCAATTCCATGGAGCACGAGTAGTTTGATTGGGATGAATAGATTTTTGGAAAAGATCTGGAAAATGCAAAATAAAGTAGGGACACAAAATTTTGTGTCCGCAAACAAAAATATAGAAACATTGCTTCATCAAACAATAAAAAAAGTTACAGAAGATATTGAAAATTTAAAATTCAATACGGCGATTAGTTCACTAATGATTTTGTTAAATGGACTAGATAAAAAAGAAAAAATATCAAATATTCAATATTCAATATTCCTAATTATGTTATCCCCTTTCGCTCCGCATATTACAGAAGAATTATGGAAGATGTTTGAAAATAAAGAAAGCATTCATTTGCAGAAATGGCCAGAATACAATGAAAAATTAGCTGAAGAAACAGAGATAACTTTAGTCATTCAAATTAACGGCAAAGTGCGAGACCAAATAGAAGTTCCAGCTGATATTTCCGAAGAAGAAGCAAAAAAAATCGCTTTAGGAAGAGATAAAATAAAAAAATGGACTGAAGGAAAAGAAATGAGGAAGATTATTTTCGTAAAAGGGAAATTGGTCAATGTGGTTGTGTAGGAAATATTAAACCTAAAAAATGAAGGCGACATTCGCGAATGTCGCCTTCATTTTTTTATACGCTATCTCCTAAACCTAAAATCTCTTCACTCTAATCAACCCCGAACAAGGAACAATCTCAATGCCTTTTTTCTCTAATTCGTCTAAAAATAAATTTACGCCTAAAGAATCAGAAGAAATATGTCCAGCAATAACAACATTGAGATTATTTTTCTCCGCTTCCTTTTTATGTTCTTCTGACATATGCATTCCAACGATTGTCCCAATCCCCGCCTGTGCAATTTTTTCATACATTTTAGCAGAACCCTCTGTTCCGCCAGTAATTTCTATTAGAGCAATTTTACCAACTCGGCTACCTTCAGTTCCAGAAAAAAGACACGGTCCAGCTCCATTCTTTATGGCTTCTTTATATTCAGGAATTGATTTTAATAATTTTAGTAAATCTGCTACATATTTTATTTTTGCTTTCTTAATTTTGTTATCTAAAAATTTTGCGGCTAAATTATCACACGGAGTATGGATATTCATCAAATTAATTTTTAAAATCTTAGCTATATCAACAGGTCTATTGTGATTTATTGGAGAAACTCCTCTGCTAACTTCTGAAATCCTTTCTCTCAAAACTCCTTCAGCAATATTTATCGGAACGCCGTATTGATTAAGAATGTCTGCCTGGAGATGCATTACTGAATCTAAATTTGCAAGATTTTTTCCAATAGGATGATGTCCTAAAACAAGATCAATATCACCGAGCCTATCTGCCAACAAAATTTCTGCTTCATCTGCATCTATTCCAACCAATATTTTTTTAACTGGCTTATTTAAACTCAAATTCAAAATACCCGAATCTAGATATGGATTTATTAGTCTGTCTTTATTGTAATCTTCCCTTTTTTCTTTATCAAGTTTATTATAATTTTCTTCTTCTCTCTTTAAAAGATCTTCTATATCTTTATCGGATCTAAAATCTGCTTTTACTCCCATCTTTATCGCTAAATCATAAATTTGTTCCATTGTCATCGTGCTTGTTTTCTTTGTCATTGTTTTTTATTAAAAATTTATTAAACCTCCCCATAACTTCTTAAAAGAAAAATAACTTCTTTCTTTAAATTATTTTTCACCCATGTTTTATCTTTTCTCCCAACCCCTGCAAAATCGCTCTCTCGTTTATTTCTTTTATTTTCTTTACACATTTTATCAAATGCTTTTTAGTATTTTCTTTAGTCCAAAATTTAATTATCTCTTCATCAATATCCCAACTGTTTTTAGCAAAAAAATAAATATCAAAAACATCGCGCATTGCCATGTTTTTTCTGCCAGTTAAGGCAACTAGTTTATTAGCAAAAAGAGTTTCTTTCTTGGCAACAAACATTGCGATTCCCAAATGATTTTTTAATTCGTATTGATTGTTGTTAGAGCGAGTGGAAATTTCTATTTTGACATTGTGATCATCGTCGCCATAAGACAAAAGAGAAAATATCGTCCATCTTTTGATGCATTTTTCTTTGATAGTCCCGTAATCTTTTAAGGTATTTTCAATTTTTGAAAAAACTAATTCTTTATTATCTTGAGAAGCGTCTAATAAATCAAAGTCGAGATCAACAGAAAAACGAGGCAAATCATAAAAAAAATACGCTGCCGTTCCGCCCTTTAATCCGAGCAAAGAAGAAATTTCCACATCGCTATAAATATCTTTCAATATTTTCAGCATAATCAATTTGTGTTTTTTTCTATTGAGCATCTTGGTAATATTTTTTTAAGCGTTTAAGCATTTGTTTATTATCATAAATCTCCGCCAACTGAAAACATTTTTCCCAATTCATATTGCTGAGATTATCAAAGTAATAATCACTAAATAAATAAATTGTGTCTAAAAAAGCTCGCTCCTTGCTGGCAATACTATAGTTTTTTTTGTCTATAATGCTATTGCGATTAAATAATACCTCGTCTTTTAATTTTCTATAAACCAATTTATTTCCCTGACATTCTATTTTTCTGGAAAGATAACTGGCAACAAAGACGGCATTATGATGCTGAAAAATAATTCCTTCTTCTCTCAAAACAGTTTCAAAACTGATATATGCTGGGACATAAATACTCACTGCCAATTCTTTTAAATCATATCTTTCTTCTTTGGCAAAAATTCCTCTTCTGATTCTTCTTAAATTTCCTTTTTTAAGATAATAAAAAATTTTGCTTTTCAGATTGTTTTTATTTTTCTCCCGCCACAACAAAGCAATTTCTTTGGTGGTCAAAATTGTTTTAGGAGATTGATAAAGTTTTACTAATAAATTATCCATTTTTAAATAATATGAACTGAAAGTAAGAGTTTTTCTTACTTGGAGTTTAAATCGTAGCTAATATTTATTTTAATTTTTCTCTTAAATATTCTCTCACCTCCCCAATCCCCACCCTCTCCTGCTCCATTGTATCTCTATCTCTCACCGTTACCGCCTCATCATCTAAACTTTCAAAATCTACAGTAATACAATAAGGCGTGCCGATTTCGTCTTGGCGGCGGTAGCGTTTTCCAATGCTTTGAGATTCATCATACTGGCAAGTAAATTCTGTTTTAAGCAAATCAAAAATTTCTTTCGCTTTTTTGCTTAAATTTTCTTTTTTAGATAAAGGTAAAATCGCAACTTTGACTGGCGCGATCTTTTTGTTGAATTTCATTACAACACGCGTTTCTGTTTTGCCATCCGCGGTCGGCGCTTCTTCTTCGCAATAAGCGTCAACCATAACAGCCAAAACACTTCTATCAACTCCGAATGTTGGTTCAATAACATGCGGAATATATTTTTTGTTATCTTCCGTATCAAAATATTCCATATTCTGCCCGCTTGAATTTTGATGGCTCATTAAATCAAAATTAGTCCGATACGCAAGCCCATAAAGCTCTTTTGTTCCGAAAGGAAAATTATATTCAAAATCAACAGTTTTTCTGCTGTAATGCGAAAGCTCGTCCTTATCATGCTCTCTAATGGAATAATTTTCTTTTTTAATTCCAAGGTAATCCAGCCATTTTGTCATTTCGTTTTGCCAGTATTCAAATTGCTTCTGCCAATTTTCTTCTTTAATAAAATACTCAAGTTCCATTTGTTCAAATTCTATCGTTCTAAAAATAAAATTTCCGGGAGTTATTTCATTGCGAAACGACTTGCCAATTTGGGCAATGCCGAAAGGAATTTTTTTATGTGTAGAGTTTAAGACATTTTTAAAATTCACGAACATCGCCTGCGCTGTTTCAGGACGAAGATAAATAATATTACTGTCGTATTCCGTAACGCCCTGATAAGTTTTAAACATAAGACCAAACTTTCTGGCATCTGTCCAATCTTTTTTTCCGCAAACAGGACATTTGATATTGTTTTCTTCTATTATTTTCGTCATATCTTCAGGAGTCATTCCTTCAGCTTTCATATTTAGGGCATCTTCAATTAAATGATCGGCTCTGATTCTCGCCTTGCACGCCTTACAGTCAACAAGCGCGTCATTAAATCCGGATACATGCCCTGATGATTCCCAAACTCGACTATTCATCAAAATAGCGGCGTCAATTCCAACAACATCTTCCCTGTCTTTGACAAAGAACTTCCACCATGCTTGCTTAATATTATTTTTTAGCTCAACTCCAACCGGTCCGTAATCCCAGGTATTCGCCAAGCCGCCATAAATTTCCGAACCTGGAAAAACAAACCCCCGCCTTTTGGCGAGCGAAGTAATTTTATCCATTAAGTTTTCTTTCTTGTTTATCATAATTTTATCTTAACATAAGAATTTTTTAATGTAAATGATAAGTTTCTAATTGTCAAACCAATATAGAAATGTCCTACTTCCTCCAAAGTAGAAATGTCCTACTTGATTGAAATTAATTATCTTGCATATTCTATTTGTTGTTTCAGATCTATTGTTTTGCTGAATAAGAAAGGTTTTCTCCATGGATGATC
>DAOWDU010000043.1 GCA_030638825.1 bacterium
GTGCGATACTAAGTTAATAGTGTTGGTATCTGAAATAGTTGACGGATTGTTTTTAAAGTTAGTATAGGTCAACTGTTTGCAGGTTTCAGGCAAAGCGATATTTGAGACATTGTTTGTAGTTGGATTGACATAGACATATCCCTTTTCAAATTCTCGATAGTAGATGTTGTTGCCGCCGATGTTAGTAACTTTATATTTACCGATGGCGTCGCCGAGGTCAATGTGGTCATATTCATCAAACCACAAAGCCCTGCCATATGATCTGGTAAGACTCCAATAGTTATTATTACTAATTGTGTTTTTTCCAATATGATACGATCCCATCGCATACCAAAGAATATCACGGAAAATGACTGGCTTGCCCCAATTGTCAGTGCCGCTATCACCTTCACTAAGCTCAGAATGGCTTAGATATAAGGTGTTGATGTTATCAACTTGGGACATTAAATCAATTTGCCTCTTCCAATAACTTTCAACAAAAAACTGCACATCGCCTGAACCGTATGGCACAGCAAATGCTCCTTCGTTAAGCATTCCGTAAGGCGGAGCGGCAGAATTATCTGAAATGATATAATTGTCAACATCTACCTGATTTGCCAGTCGCGTGTTAGTAATTATTTTTTGATTTTGTGCTCCAAGCCCGGTAGCCATTTTGTTGATAAAACTATGTTGAGCCGTCGCCCATTTTTGGTCTGTATTATATTTTACAGATGTGCTACTTAATTGCACGGGACGGAAAGGAACAACATCAATAAATACTCCGTCAGCTTTCCATGGCTGATTTACTATGTCGTTAATAGTGGCTTCCAGCCAGTACTTTTGAAAGAGCGCTGAGCCGAAATCTCCAACTTTACTAAATGGGAATGGAGGAGTGAATATAAGTTCGTCTTTTGCATTATACAAAAGCAATTCGGGATTATTGCCATACAGACTGCCCATAGAATGTCCTCTGGAAATAAGCCATCTGCTGATTGACCTTAGGGATACTAGACTGACACCGTCCTGATTATCACCGACTCGCGATGCTTGATATAAAAATATTTTTGCATCTGGATTTATCGCCTTAACAGCGCCCCAAGTGTCGCCATCTATATCATTATATTGAGTGCGTCTAGTGAGTGTTATGTCAAACTTTGCCAAATTAACCTCATCGCCAGGACTATAATTAGCTCCAACTAAACAAGCGAAAGTCTGAAGAAATTTATTCTCCGCAGCCTCACTCACCTCCGCCAACCCAAACAAAAAGAAACCCGAGATGAAAAAGGCGAGGAGTTTTGTTTTTGTGATTTTCATATTTTTTAAATCAATTAATGATTATAAAGCTTTTAAAATACAGTTGAAAAATAATTCTTTTTAAGAAGTAGGAATAACTCCAGAGGGATCAACTGCAAACCAGGGCTGATTTTAAAAGCTTCTTTCGTTATAACAAATTTTTTGCCAGGAAACTTTAACAGTTCTCCAAAATCGCGCTGAGAAATTTTATTTTGATATTTGCATTCCCATGCCAAATTTTTATAAATAAAATCTATTTCATATTTCTCTCTGTAAAAAAAGATTTCGCCGAATAATAACTCCAGATGAAGAAAAACTAAATTTTCCGCGATTTTGCTTTTCAGAATTGGATCCTTTTTTATTTTTTGACAGAATTTTAAATCACCGTTAATCCACCAATTTAAAAGCCAGAATAAAAACGGATCTCTTAAATATATTTTCTTATTTTTTTTAAAGTTAATTTTTTTCTGATGATAATCGTAATTATAAATTTGTTTTCCAATAAAAGCATCCTCCAAAAAATTCAAATATTCATAGACTGTATTATGTGATCCTATTCCTGTATCAGAGGCAAAAGAGTTATAAGAAACATCACTTCCCAAAGAAGCCAGTACTCTTTCTAAAATAATTCTAACTATTTGTTCCCGTTTTTTATTTTTTGCCGTTTCTGAAATAATCCAACTCTTATAAAGATTAAAATTATCAAAATCAATTTCTTTTTTATCTAAATAATTATTAATAAGACGCGGGATTCCTCCGCAAATTAAATAATTATTTAATTCCCTTTGTAATGGAATTTTCTGCTTAAGAGAAAAATAAAATTTTTCTAAAGATTTTTTGGCCGGCAAATTAAAATCAACTTTCGGATATTGAATCATTAAAAATTTAGAAAAACTTACTGGCAAAAATAAAAAGTCTTTTCCTTTCCCTCGTCTTCCCGGCAAAAACTCTCCCGTTTTTTTAATATTTACTGTACTGCTCCCTGTAAGAATATAGGTAATTTTTTTATTTTCCCCTTTGTCAATTAAATATTTAATCGCTAAAATACCATCTTTAACCGAGGTAATTTCATCAAGAATAATGAATCTTTTTTTGTCTGTTTTAAAATTTTGAAAATATTTTTCAATCAACTCAACTATTTCTTTTTTGCTATCTAGAATATCACAGTTAAAATAAAGGAAATTTTCTTTATTTTTGTCATTAATCATCTTTTGAATAAGAAGCTTCAAGTGTGTTGTTTTGCCAATTTGTCGCATCCCAGTCACAATATAAACACCATCAAGAAATCGTTCCTCAAGAAATTCTTCATTCAAAAACACAAACTTATTTTTTTGAAGTTCTCTGAGATGATAATCTTCCTTAATCAAACCGTAATCTTCCCACCAGGGATTCTGATTATACATTTTTTCTAATATGTCGTAAGCCATCTTCTAAATATAAGTGTTATTCATAACATTGTCATTGTCATTGACACTATTATTATAGTTTATGTCAATGACAATGTCAAGCTTTACTGAACTGTTTACACAAGCCCTTTCCATGCGGCTTCTTCTTTAATTCCCAGACGCTGGCAGAGTAAACCAGAAAGTGCTCCCTTTTCCTTTTTTAGATTTAAACCCAATTTGACCTCTAGAGCTTTCAATCGCGGACTTAGCTATATAAAGACCCAATCCTGTTCCGATGGTCTGTTTTTTTGCCACGCCGCTTCCTCTGAAAAATTTATCAAAAATTCTCGCCTGCTCCGTTTTGGAAATTCCTAATCCATTATCTTCCACGGAACAATAAACATTTCCGTTTTTATTCTCCAGAAAAACTTTCACGATGCCTTTTTGAGGGCTTGTGTATTTTATAGCATTATCAATAAAATTTTGAATGACCATTTTAATTCTAATCGGATCTGTTTTAACTTCACTTACTTTTCTGTCAATATCAATAGTAAGCTTAACATTATTCGCCATCGCAAAAGTATTTAATTCTTTAACAGCGACCGTAATAATTTCTTTTAAATTAATCTCTTGAAAATTAATTTCCATTTTTCCAGATTCAATTTTAGAAACATCCAAAAGGTCATTGACTAATCTGATCATTCTTGAGGTGCTTTCCTGAATATCTTTTATATACTCCTCCTGCTTGTCATTCAATTCTCCAATTTTGTCGCTTGTTAAAATATCCGATGCCCAGCGCATTCCAGAAAGAGGAGCTTTAAGCTGATGCGAGACGATTGAAACAAATTCGGATTTAATCTTGTTTGCCATCATAATCTGTTCAACTCCTTTAATAATTGACGATCCAACAATGAAAATCAATAGACTCACCACGCTCACGCTCATAACGATCAACTCCGGACTGTCATATTTACTGACGACTACATATATTCCAATCATTGAGGATATGTTTATAAATCCCATTACGACAAATAAAAAACCTGGGCATTGCCAAACGCTCAAGTTATTTTCTTTACACTCTTCAAAGCCAAAATCTATTTTACGAAAAAAATTTTCTAATATTTCTCTTAACATTTTGTTTTTGTTTTTTTATTTATTTCTAATGTTTTTATTATAACACAAGTTTTGTTTTTAGTGAAATTAAAAATAAGGACTTCTTCACTTTGTGTCATCTCGAAATGAGCCGCAGCGATTGAGAGATCTAAAAACTATCTTAATATAAAGATTATTTCTGTATAGTAATGTTCATAGATTTCTCGCCTTAAAGGGCTCGAAATGACAGAGGTGAGAAGGTCCTTGTTCTAGATACTTGCCTGGCAATTTTCTCCCATTATCATTTCATTTCCGTACGGAATAGAATGCGCTTTGTCTGTGATGGAAGAATTTCTGCCGATGACGCTGTTCACGATTCTGTTTTTTGTGAAAATATTTGCCTGTTCCATTATTAACGAATTCTCTACTTCCGCGTTTTGGATTTCAACATTGTTGCCGATGGAAGTTCCAGGGCCGATGTAGCAGTCTTTAATTAAACACCCTTCGCCAATAACTACTGGACCGCGAATCAGTCCTCTCCCAACCGCTCTTGTGTTTTTTCCTATTTTGACTCTTCCTTCTATTTTAACGCTCTTCTCCACAAATCCGTCAATTTTTTTGCAATCGCTGCCAGCGCTTTTTTCAAAAACGCAATTTTCTAAAACAAAACGATTGCCATTCAGAAGATCTTTGAAATTCCCCCGATCTTTCCACCATTCGCTTATTCGCTGACAACTGACTTTGTAATTATTGTCTATCAAATAATTGTGGACATCAGAAATTTCGTATTCTCCGCGCGAACTTAAATTTAAAGATTCAACAGCCTTGAAAGCGTTCTGATCATAAATATACGCTCCCGCTACCGCGAATTTGCTTTTGGCATGCATCGGCCTTTCTTCCACTTTTATTATTTTGCCATTCGCAATTTCCGGCACGCCAAACATTTGCGGATTATCTACTTCCGCGAGCATCAATAACGCGTTTGATTTTTCTTCAAAAAATTTATTGATTGATTTCTGCAAATCTTCCTTGAGAATAATATTGTCGC
Source organism: bacterium (assembly GCA_030638825.1). Lineage (GTDB taxonomy): Bacteria > Patescibacteriota > Minisyncoccia > JAHIHE01 > JAGLIN01 > JAGLIN01. Next base: position 4,798 of record DAOWDU010000043.1, read on the forward strand.
CTAAATATAAAACAAACGGATCATCGCCGACAAAATCTCTGGAAATTTTTAAAGCGTTTCCCACTCCTAACAGTTCTTTTTGGATAATATATTTTATGTCTACTTTCCATCTGCTGCCATCGCCGACTACGCGCTGAATTAAATTATCATTTTCTCTAATCACAATCGCGATTTCTTTTACTCCCGCCGCGACTAAATTTTCAATGCCGTAAAAAATCATCGGACGATTGCCAAAAGGAATTAGATGCTTATTAATCGTATGTGAAAACGGCCTCTGCTGATTACTGCGCGCCGCGGGAATGATCGCTTTTTTGATAGGTAGATATTCAGTAGCGAGCAGACGCTCAGTGTCCACGGACGGGGACACTGAGCGTCTAGAAATACCTTTCTCGTTTTCTAAAATTTTATTTTTAACTTTTTCAAAAATCTCAATCGCCCCTGGCACATCTTCAATTTTTGTTCGGTCATAATCTTCGGGATCATATTTAATTGATCCAATTCCAGCAGCCACTGTTTGTCCATCTGTAAGCGGCCAAAAGACATGATAAACTCCTGGAGAAATAGCAATCTGCGCCGCCGCTTCTTTGTTAATTGTATATTCTGGAATTCCCAAATCTAAGCCTAATTTATCATATCCCAAAATAACAGCATAGCTCTTGCCAAATGTCGGAGAGTTTTTATCAAAATCATAAAAATACCAAAGAGCTGTTCCACTTAAATTAAACAGACTTTCTTTAAGTTCAAAGTGATAATGCCCGCCGCGCGCAACAAATCTTTTCGTGGCGATAGAAGCGTGAATATGTTTAATTCCTTCAGAATAAAGCGGACTATCCGTCCCGCCCGGCGCCATATCGCAATAACTCCCCCGTTCATCAGAAACGACTTTGTTGAGATAAAGATTTAGCCCTTTAATTGGAGTTGTAATTTGTTTGATAACCATTTTAACATTTTAACATATTAATGTATGTCATTGCGAGGAGGCTGAACGAACGAAGTGAGAGAAATGCCGACGAAGCAATCCCGTAACTATGCGCAATGAATTTAATTCTGGGATTGCTTCGTCGCCATCTCTTCGCTACGCTCATTCGGGCTTCTCGCAATGACAGATGAATTAGATATAATTCACAAACTCTTCATCCTTCTCCTTAATCCTTTCAATCCAATCAACATTATGCTGATACCATTCAATCGTTTTTGGCATCGCTTCTTCAAAAGTGTGCGACGGAAACCAGCCGAGTTCGTTGCCGACTTTTCCAGCGCTGATTGAATAGCGGCGATCATTGCCAGGACGATCGGGAACATAATTTATTAAAGATGCTGATTTGCCTAATAAATTTAAAATCAGTCTTGCTATTTCAATAGTCGGTTTCTCACTGTCCGCGGCGATGTTATAGACTTCGCCAAATTCGCCTTTATGTAAAATAACATCAATCGCTTCGCAATGATCGCGGACATAAATCCAGTCGCGGACATGACGGCCATCGCCATGCACTGGCAAAGATTTATTACCGAGCGCGCGGAAAATAAAATGAGGAATTAATTTTTCGGGATGCTGGTAAGGTCCGTAATTGTTGGAACAATGCGTGACGATCACAGGAACTTTGTAAGTTTCGTAATAAGCGCGGCACATTAAATCTCCGCCCGCTTTCGCCGCCGCGTAAGGAACATTCGGCAAAAAAGGCGAGTCCTCAAAAAATTGCCTGTCTTCTTCCAGTCCAACCGTGCCGTAAACTTCGTCCGTTGAAATTTGGACAAAGCGGGGAATCTTAAAATTCTTAACTATTTCCAAAAGCGTATGCGTGCCGACGACATTGGAATGAATAAAATCCGCCGCCTTGCCATGGACAGATCGTCCAACCGCTGTCTCCGCGGCAAAATTTACAATCGCGTTAATTCCTTCTTTGGCAATTTCTTCCAGCTTTTCGTAATCAGCAATATCGCCTTTAATAAATTTATAGTTCGGATTTTTTTCCGCCGCTCTTAAATTTTCAATATTCGCCGCGTATGTTAAAACATCATAATTGATAATTTCATAACTGGGATATTTTTCTAAAAGATGATAAATAAAATTGCTTCCAATAAACCCCGCCCCGCCGCAGACTAAAATCTTCTTTTTCTTCACCAATCCTTTCTGTGTAAAAATCAATTCTATTTCATTCCGATCAATACCCAAAATCAACGCAATCTCATCAAGCGTTATTTTTTTCTCGCCATAAAGCTTCGCCAACAAATTTATCTTCTCCGCCAGCGCGCTGGATAGGCTTTTTTTCAATTCGTTTTCTTCTTGTGAAAAATAGTCTTGCATATTGATTGGAATTAAATGCCAAAGAGGCTAAGCCTCTACTCATTTATTTGTTATTTAAAGTATTGTGTTCTATATCTAAATAAGCTGTAATATTAAATTTAGTGTGGAGAGGCTTAGCCTCTATAAATATCACTTAATCCTAACTACTGTTTACTTAATATAGTGTCAAAGTTTGAAGTTGTCAAATGGAAAAGTAAAAAAATCATCTGTAAATCTAACTGAAAAAAACTAACTGAAAAAAACTTGACATTATATTTCAGTTGGGTGAAAAATGCAGGATATATGTCTTGACAAACCTTAGTAATTCTGCTAAAATGGTAAGGTATAGTAGAGTAATTCAACAAAATTATGCTAATTAAAAGAAATATACAGGAAAAAATTGAAAATGATCTTTGGAAGAAAAAGATTGTTATTATTTATGGCACGAGGCAAATTGGAAAAACTACTTTAGTAAATCAGATTTTAAAAAAATATTCAGAGAATTCAGGATATTATAATTGTGAGGAAAGCGATGTCATTGAAGGATTATCAGCTGGAACTTCAACTGCTTTAAAAAATTTTTTTGGCGAGAAAAAACTGATTATTTTGGATGAGGCTCAAAAAATTAGAGATATTGGAATTAAATTAAAATTATTGATTGACAATTATCCAGAAATGCAAATTATTGCTACTGGATCGTCCAGCTTTGAATTGGCTAATATTATCAATGAGCCTTTAACAGGGCGTTTTTATTCTTACCAATTATATCCTTTTTCTCTTTTTGAATTAAAACAAATTTATTCAGAAGTAGAAACTAATCGTTTGCTGGAAAGATTTTTGCGAATAGGTTTATATCCAGAGATTATAAAAATGGGAGAGCAAGAAGCGCAAAAACAAATTTCTTTAATTGCCAATAACTATCTTTTTAAAGACATTTTCACTTTTCAAGAAGTGCGCAATCCTGAAGTTTTAACTAAGCTGATTCAGATGCTGGCTTTGCAATTGGGTAATGAGGTGTCGTTTGATGAATTATCTAATGGCTTGGGCGTGTCTATTGAAACAGTAGAAAGATATATTGTTTTGCTAGAAAGAGCTTTTGTGATTTTTCGATTGCCAGCTTTTTCAAGAAATTTAAGAACAGAAATTAAAAAAAGCCGCAAGATATATTTTTACGACTGCGGAATTCGCAACGCTTTAATCCGTAATTTCAATTCTCTTAATTTGAGATCTGATGTTGGAGCGCTCTGGGAAAATTTTTGTATTATAGAAAGAATGAAAGCTAATCAAAGAAAAGATTTATCGCCTAACCAATATTTCTGGCGGACATATAGCCAAAAGGAAATTGATTATCTTGAGGAGCAAGATGGCAGATTGTCCGCTTTTGAATTTAAGTGGAGCAAGAAAAAAACAAAAATTCCTCAAGAGTTTTTAGACACTTATAAAAATTCTAAGTTTGAAGTGGTGAGTAAAGAGAATTATTTGAGGTTTTTGGATTGAGAAGATTGAGAGAAGAAATGAATATAAAAAAAGAACACTTATCAACCTAACAACTTTGACTTTTGTTAAATTGAATAAGTGCTTTTGGTGCAGTGCTTACTGTTTTAAATACACTGCTTTTACGATGGCGCTCAGAGATCTACCATCAGTTGTTCGTCTGATGAATTCCTCAAGACTCATCAACTCTTCATCTGGACCTACCTCAAACGGTTCTTTCACATCTACAACATAAACCGCAATTAACCCTTCTATTCTCTGTGGGTTTGCTTCAATGAAAGCAAGCGGAGTTGCGTCCTCAGGCATGAGCTCTCCTTTTGACAGAGAACTTGGCTTGAGTTCTAAAATTTTTCCGTTAAGACCAGAATTATGTCGGGTGACGACAATTCCATTGTACCTTTCAATGATGACTTCTCCGATGATCCTGCCTTCAATTCCCTGTCTTTTCGTCGCTTTCTCGTCTGCTCCTGGTTCTTCTCTTATTATCAACTGATGATAACCTTTGTCCTTGCGAAGAATAACTTCTGCTTCAAACAAAGCTCGGTCATTTCTTCCTATTATTCCAGTCAAAAGGTCAAATCTCCACAGCTGGTCTTCCTTTTCTGGAACTATCGGCTCAAGAGCAATCTTGACATCTTTGCCAAATATTTTTTCTAGCGCTGTCTGCGCTTCTTCTAGAGTTATCATTTCTCCGCTCATATAGAATTCCTCCTTTATCACATACACTTAACATTGACATAGAATTAAATCTTCATCTTGCTAAGCAATAAAAAAGTAGCACGCCTTTTTAAAAATGTCAAGGCGTGCTGTTATATCTTCAATCTTTTATTTTCACCACCGCGATTCCAGATCCGATTATTAATAATCCTCCTAAAATTGTATTCGTTCCAATCGCTTCTCCAAAAACGATTGATCCCAAAACAATAGCAATCACAGTTTCAAGATATGTCAGAACCATCGCGTTCTGAGAAGAAACTTTTCCTAGTCCTTTAAAGAAAAAAATAAATCCCAATCCCAAAGCGGTAACGCCCAGAAAAACAATCTTTATTATCTCTTCAAAGTTAAACAATCCTTGACTGATAATTATTGGAATAACTATCACACTCAGCCCAGCCGCTACGGAATTTTTATACAGCACTTCAATAAGCGGTTCAACATTGGCAGTGAGTTTCTTCTCAATCAGAGTATGCGCCGCGTAAAAAATTGCCGATGCTAATCCTGCGATTATTCCAATATTTATTGCCTCAATTTGCGGGGAGAGAATAATAAACATTCCCAATAATCCCACAAAAGCAAGCGCTATTTTCTTCCCGCTTCTCTTTTCCTCCTTGATTATTATTGAAGCTGAAAGAACAACAAACAGCGGAGCTAGATAATGCAATAAAACAGCATTAGATATAGTTGTGTTTTGAATTGCGTAATAGAAAGAGCCGTTATTCAAAAATATCAACAACCCAACCAGCAAAAGCAATTTTTTGTTGCTGACATTTACCGCTTCCGATAATTTCTTTTTTCTAGCAAGTTCTCCTAACACAATCAGAAAACCAAACAACGAAGCAATTGGATAAAACAGGAAAGCCGACATATTTATCATCCGCGCCGTTATCCCACTATTCAATCCCCACAGTCCAACTGCCGATATTATTTCAAGATACCCTCTTTTTGTTTCTTTTGTTTCTTTTGTTTCTTTTGTTTCCATTTATTTCCCTCCTCTGTTCTTAAATTCTACAATTAAAAAATAACACCTCCCGACAAAATGTCAAGAGGTCGTTAATCAAAATAAACCAGTATAAAAACTTATTTTTCTTTTTTCATCCATTCCAAAAATTCTTTCAGACCAGCGCAATAAATATCCTTGCATATTAGAACTTCAGCTTCTATTTTACAATGTTATCTTAATACGCAAAATTTATATGAATTATTTAAATCACACTCAAATAACTCTTAATCTTAAAAATCAAATCCTTCTTTAAATTTCCTTTCGTCCGATCTTTTTGGCTTTCAGATAATACTTCGCCTAAGCCGTCTAAAATTGTGTTTTCTTTTACTTCTTTATCAATAAACTCAACCAAATATTGCAAATAATCTTTTAAGTTTTTACCAGTTCTCAATTCTATAATCCGCTCGTTGATATCCCAATTTTTTTGAAAAAAATAATCAAGATCAAATAAATCGCGATTGGCGATTTTTTTTCGATCTGTTGCCGCGACTAATTTGTGAGCAAACATATTTTCTTGAACCATTGTTAATACTGAAATCCCTAAAAAGTTTTTTATTTCAAAATCATCCTGATAATCACGGACAGAAACTTCTATTTTTACTTTTTGCGTTCCTTTTTCATAGCTCAGCAATATGAAAATTGTTTTTCTTTTCATTCTTGCTTCACTAATTGTTCCGTATTTTTCGGTAATACTTTTTAATTTCTCAAAAACTTCATTTTGTTTATCAGTATTCAATAAATTAAAATCTAAATCAGTAGAAAATCTTGGCAAATTATAAAATAAATAACAAGCCGTGCCGCCTTTAAAACCCAAAGCGACAGCCAAAAAATTATCGCTGTAAATATCTTTTAAAATGTTTTTTAAGATGATTTCGTGTTTTTGTCTATTCAACATAATTTTTTATATTCAGTTAATCTCTTAATAAGACTTTTATTATTGTAAATTTTTACTATTTTCGCGCATTCATCCCAGTTAATATTGTTTAAATTATCAAAATAATAATTTTTGTTTAAGTAGATCAAATCCAAAAAAGCTCTCTCTTTGCTGGCTATGGAATAATAATTAAAATAAAATATTCCAGCTTTATTATATAAAACCTCATCTTTAATTTTTCTGTAACTATATTTAACGCCATCGCAAATATAATTTCTATTTAAATTACTGACACAAATAATTTCCTCGCTATATTGAAAAATGCACCCTTCGTTTCTGAGAACAGTTTCCATACTCACATACGAAGGATGCTTCAATTTTCCAGCCAATTCATATTTATCATATTTGCTATCTACAGCATAAACGCCATAATGAAGTTTGCGTATTTTTTCACTTTTTGTTAAATAATAAATTTTGGATTTCAGTGTATTTTTATCGCTAATTTTCCAAAGAATAGACAAATCTTTAGTATCAAATACTGTTTTTCCGCTTTTTAGCAATTTAACTATTGAATTTTCCATAAATGTATACTATAAGTAATTATAAATCATTACCTTTAGTATACATTATAAATAATACTCTGTCAACATTGTCAACCATTCAAAATATAATTAATCACCGATAAGATTCCATAAGCCAGAAGCGCGATGGCAAGTCCAATTACCGCAGAACTAAAGGAGTCTTTTGCTGATTTCATTTTCTCTTCATTGCCAGCAGAAAGGATGTATTTAACTCCAGCAAAAACAATAAAGAGTAAAGCGACTAATCCAATTAGAGTAAGAAGATACAGCGTAACAGTTACCACCGCTTCTGATAAAGTAGAACTAGCAATGGGATTACAAGGAACTCCAATAGCAGGTCCGCAAGCCGCCTGCGCGGAAATGGCGTTTGCGACAAAAACCTGCATTGAAATTAAACAGAAATATAATAAAGATAAAATGTTTTTAGGGAATGATATTTTATTTTTCATAATTTTATTGAGCTAAATTGTATGAAGTTAAAACCTCATAGACCCTCGGCTAAAGCCGGGTAGAATGGCCATTTAATTCTCCATCAACTTTTCAAATTCTTCTTTCTCAATCGTTTCAATTTCCATTAGTTTACTCGCTATTGCTTCTAATTTATTTTTATTTTTATTTATTACTTCAGTCGCTGTTTCTAAAGCGTCATTCATAAACCGCGTGATTTCGTGATCAATGTCAGCGGCAACCTGCTCGCTATAATTTCTTTGCTCATGTATTTCTTTTCCTAAAAATACCATATCACTATGCTGGCCAAAAACGATCGGTCCAAGTTTTTCGCTCATTCCGTATTTTGTAATTAGTTCTCTCGCTAAGGAACTTGCTTTGTTCAAATCACTGCTCGCTCCTGTTGTTAAATCGTTAAATACTATTTTCTCCGCCGCGTATCCGCCGAGAAGCATTGCTAGATTATCAACAAATTCTGATTTTGAATGCAGGTGCTTATCTTCCGCTGGCAAATTCAAAGTATAGCCCGCGGCGCGCCCTCTGGAAACAATTGAAATTTTATGGATCGGATCCGTATTTTCTAAAAGATGCCCAACTAACGCATGCCCAGCCTCGTGATAAGCAGCAATCTTCTTTTCTTTTTTAAGAAGCAAGTTGCTTTTTCTTTCTGGTCCAAGCAACACTTTTTCTACCGCTTCTAATACTTCCATATTTCCGATAATTTTTTTATCTCTTCTCGCCGCTAAAATAGCAGCTTCGTTTAATAAATTAAAAAGATCCGCGCCAGAAAATCCCGGCGTTCTTTCAGCGACTTTTCGCAAATCAACATCATCCGCTAACGGCTTGCCTTTGCAATGCACTCTCATAATCGCTTCTCTGTCTTTTATATCTGGTAGCTCAATCATCACTCTTCTGTCAAATCTTCCCGGGCGAAGCAAGGCGGGATCTAAAACATCTGGCCTGTTTGTCGCCGCGATAACAATTACATTTGTCTCCGTATCAAAACCATCCATTTCAACCAAAATCTGATTTAAGGTCTGCTCTCTTTCGTCATGCCCACCGCCCAAACCAGCGCCGCGATGCCGTCCAACTGCGTCTATTTCGTCAATGAATAAAATACTTGGAGCGTTTTTCTTAGCGGTTTTGAATAGGTCTCTTACACGGGAAGCGCCAACTCCAACAAACATTTCCACAAATTCCGAACCTGAAATATTGAAGAAAGGAACATCCGCTTCTCCCGCCACTGCTTTGGCTAATAATGTTTTTCCTGTTCCAGGAGGTCCGAGCAATAAAACTCCCCGCGGAATTCGCGCGCCAAGATCTAAAAACTTTTTGGGACTTTTTAAAAATTCCACAATTTCCTGCAATTCTTCTTTCGCTTCTCTGACACCAGCGACATCTTTAAATGTCGTTCTTTTTTTCTTTTCTCCTGGCTTCAAAAATCTGGCAGTAGACCTGCCGAAAGTCATTGCCTGAATATTTGATTTCTGCGCCTGTCCCATCATCATCCATAAAAGGAAGCCGATTAGTAAAAGCGGCAAGAGAATTGGCATCAACATCCGCGCCCATTTCTCCGCGCCAGACTCGCCTATAATGGAAATATTCGCTCCGCTAATTTTCTCCTGATCAACGCCGTAATCTTCTCTTAACAGTTTCTCTAGTGAAGAACTGACATCTTTTCTGGATATTTCTTTCACACCATCCGCTAGTTCAATTTCTATCGTATTATCTTTTTGTTTGACAGTTATCTGTTTAACTTTTTCCTCGCTAATTCTTTCCGCCAACTCGCTTAATGTTATTTCCTCTGGCTTTTCTTTAGAGGTGTCAAAGAGCGCGAAAACAGACGCGGTAAAAACAAAAAGCAAAACAATCATTAATAGATTTTTTACAAGATCTTTTTTGCCTGGCTTTTCAGAGATTTTATTATTATTTTTATCCTTATTATTCTTCTTTTTCATAAATAGGTGTGTTTTAAATTAATTAAGATGCGGTCGTAGGGGCGGGTCGCGACCCGCCCCTACGACCGCATTATTCCCATACCTCATAATATAATACAGAATTTCAGTTTTGTATAGGGGTAAATAAAAAAAGATGGAAATCGCAATAAAAAATTCTTGCGATAATTCCATCTTATAAGACAAAAGATCTTTCGTCTATTATCTCATATTTATATTTATTTCTATTTCTCTCTTCTAACAACACTTTAATAAGCTTATTTATTCTTATAGAGTTCCTTCCCTTAACTCTTACGAATATTTTACGGCTTACTGCAGTATCATATATTATCCATTTTATTATTTCCAGTCCACTATTCACAATTATGTTTTTTACTCCCTCCGTATTACCTTCATAACCGAGAATTACAGTAAACCTTATTGCGTTTACTGTTCCTTCGCCCTTACTTATAAAATACATACTATTATGCAATTCACATTCCTCCCATTTTTATTTTTGTTTCTATAATTTAAAACAGCTCTATTCTTTGAGCTGTTTACTTCTAATCAAATTTATCTAAAAAATTAAATCACAAGAAAATAGCCCAAAGCAAATAGAGCCAATAGTTGTAGATTTAACAATGCGTTATTAAAATTTCTCACGCTTACATTTTCCATACCTGCAGAATAGCACACAAAATATATCTGTCAAATTTTATTTTCAATTTGTTATAAGTTATGAGTTATCGGTTATTTAGTTGAACATGTGGATAACTTTGCTTGACAAGTTTTTATAACTTGATATACTCTCCCATAGAGTTAATGAAACATTTATGACAACATTTAATTCACAATCAAGTTATGCAACAAACCAATTATCTGGAAGTTTTGTGATTGTGAAAATTAGCCTACTAATTAAGTAGCTTGCTTTTGACTTAGTTTATCCAAACAGGATTACAAAACAAAATCAAAAGCAACCTACGAAATAGTGGGTTTTTTGTTAAGAGGGAACAGAAATGATCGTTGAAAATAAAATCTATTCTGGATCTATTAAGAGCTTGTTTAAAAAGAGATTATACTATTTAAGCCAGCTTTCATTAGGTTCAGAATAAAAAGCAAGGTAGAATCGGCTGTGATGGACATAAACCATCCCCCATGTCTGGAGCCGATTCTGCTGATCACAATAAAGGTTAATCTGGTTCTGTGTTACTAGATTTAACCAATATAAAATGGGTTTCAGCCAAACCCAAAGAGGGAAGGAGAAAAAAAACAATTTACAGATCCCAAAAAACTTTTCTACCTCCTTCCCTTATCCTATCTTTCTATTATTTTTTTCAGCTAATTGTGTTTAAAGAGTTTAAACATAATTAACGGAGAGAAATAAAACAAAAAGAGGTAGATAAAATGAAAGATACATGGGTTTTGACAAAAAAATATACAGATAAACACACTGCTCAACGAAACCTTCGTTTTATTAGAGAAATGTTTCCAGAGCTGGTCGTTGAGCTGGAGGATGATACAATCCAAAGTTCTAATTATTTAGGCTTAGCAGAAGCTCTGAATAAGATAGAAAATAATGGTGTGAAAAAACACACACCAAACTATAAACATACTGGTAGATATTAATTTAATAAAGGGGTATTGACTAAAAGAATTTAAAAAATGCCCCTTTCCACTTTATTTTATAAAATAATTCAGTTTCTGTTTATAAAAATTTTAGAGAGATAATTTTTGTTTATAAATTATTTACAAATAAAAATTATCTCTATCAAATAAAGAGATATCAAATTTATGGAATGAAGAAAGAATATTTAGCAATAAATGCACAATGAGTTCAAATCGAATCCTAAATTTAGGAAACACAAACGATAATTGGCTCGGGTTATTCTTTCTTCTTCTTACTTACAATATAGAACAACATGGAGAGAAAAATCATGGGAAATGACAATAAACAACAAGAAGGATCGGATGATAAAAGAAATTTTTTAGATAAAAAGGGCTACTATGATGAAGCAACGCATGGAAGAGTAATCAATCCAGGCGATCATTTGAGACCAGATAGATATTAGAACAAAAAAGTTCTATTATTATAAAATTTAATTCTTCCTTCTTTTTTTTCAAACAAACCAATTTAAATATACATCAAAAAACTAAAATGACTTTAATCAATAAACAACAAAATATAATTATCAGCATTATTATTAGCCGCGGGATTTTGTCCTGTAGGTCGGTTTGATGTTTCAAATTTAACCCACAGAACAAAGTCCCGAGCAACGCCTCGGGATTTTTTGATGAAGAAAAACAGAAATAAAAATTATAAAAATAAAACAGGAGATGATGAACCTTGACAAATAAACTTCCAAAAGATATCCGATTTTTAGATACAACACTCCGGGATGGCGAACAAACCCCGGGAGTTGCGCTTTTGACTAAAGATAAGTTGTTAATTGCGCACAAACTTGATACCCTTGGTGTCAAGATTATCGAAACTGGTTCTGCAATCACTTCCGAAGGTGAGAGAGAAGCCATACGTGCAGTTGCCAATGAGGGGCTAAATGCTGAGATTTGTAGCTACTGTCGTGTCAGACAAGAAGATATTGATTTTGCTTTAGAATGCGATGTAGACTCAATCCATCTTGTTGTTCCAGTTTCAGATCTGCATATTGAGATAAAGCTTAAAAAAACTTATACGGAAGTTCTTCAAATGATTAGGGATATTGTCAAGTATGCTAAAGACAAAGGACTTGTCGTTGAATTAAGCGGCGAGGACGCATCTAGAGCTAATCTTGAATTTCTGAAAGAAGTTTATGCTGTTGGCATAAAAGCAGGCGCAGACAGAATTTGTTTCTGCGATACTGTGGGATTGCTTGTTCCCAAAAAAACCTCTGAGATATTTGAGGAACTCGCAAACACTTTTGATGTGCCAATTGCCATCCATTGCCACGATGATTTTGGATTTGCAACTGCGAATACATTAGCCGCGCTTGAAGCTGGAGCGACACAAGCTCATGTCACAGTCAATGGCATTGGCGAAAGGGCTGGCAATACTTCTTTGGAAGAAGTAGTAATGAGTTTGGAAAAGATCTATGAATACAATACGGGTATTGTGCTTAAAGATATATATTCTACTTCCAGACTTGTTTCAAGATTAACAGGAATACCAGTTGCCCCAAATAAAGCCATCGTAGGTGGAAATGCTTTCACACATGAAGCAGGTATCCACATTCACGGACTGATAGCTGACACATCCACCTATGAACCCATGAAACCCGAAATCATTGGCAGGCAGAGAAAGATTGTGCTTGGCAAACATACGGGCAAGAGTTCTGTTATACTGGCATTGAAAGAGCTGGATCTTGATGTAAGTGATGAACAGCTGAATGAGATCGTGGCCAGGATAAAGGAGCTTGGTGATAAAGGGAAACATGTTACAGATGCAGATTTTGAAGTTGTCGCCGAAACTGTTTTAGGTGTTGTTTCAGAACCTAAAGTAAAACTCCAACAATTTACAGTTGTGTCAGGAAACAAAGTAACTCCAACAGCTTCTGTGATATTAGAAATTAATGGAAATAAAATAGTTGTTAAATCAAGCGTGGGAGACGGTCCTGTAGATGCGGTCATTGGAGCTTTGCGCAAAGGCATAGCAGGTGTTGCTGATATCAGGTTAGAAGAATATCATGTTGATGCCATTACCGGCGGAACTGATGCTCTGGTAGAGGTTTGGGTAAAACTGAACAGGGACGGTAAAGTGATCACCGCCAGAGGGGCAAGAACAGATATTATTATGGCATCTGTGGAAGCTGTTCTTGAAGGAATAAACAGGCTGATGAAATAAAAAGGAGGGAATAAATAAAAATTCAAAATTCAACAGAGCTGAGCTTGAATCAAGCAACGCTCTTTTTTTATTTTCAAATATTGTCGTAGTCGTAGGGGTTGACCTATGTGTCAACCCAGAATACACGACAAAACAAAATTAATCCCATATTCAGGGCAGACACACAGGTCTGCCCCTACGATTTTTATTAGGAAAATTCAATCTAAGATGCTATAATGAAATTCAGACAAATGAAGCCTCACGCATTTCAGGAGCCCAGCTCCGAAGCTTCGGAGCTGGGCTCCTGAAATGCTCACTATTGATATGACACTTTATGAACATCTCAGAAATAAAACAATATCTCAAAAGTTTAAAATACTATATTTTACTTTCCTCTTTTATTTTTCTATTTGCAATCTTAAGCGGATACATTTTTGCCTGTAATTTTCCAGAAGAAACGCAACAAATTATAGCAGAATTAAAAGAATTCTTTTCTGTTTCTGAAAATGAAACCTCCTTTCAAATGTTCTTGTTTATTTTTGAAAACAATGCTATAAAGTTATTTACAGTCGTTCTTCTTGGAATTTTTGCGGGACTAATCCCCTTGTTATCTGTTTGGGCGAATGGAATGATCCTAGGAATTTTCGCGCAGATTATCTCTCAAGAATTATCCTGGACATTTCTTATGGTCGGCATTTTACCGCACGGAATAATTGAAATCCCAGTTTTGATTGTTTCCGCCGCTATCGGAATGAAGATGGGAAAAATCGCTATCTGGCGAATTTTCGGAGGAGAAAAAATTTTCAGAAAAGAGTTTACAAAAGCAATAAAGTTTTATATATTTATTCTTGTTCCCCTCTTATTCATCGCCGCCTTAATTGAAGCATATATTACCCCTGTATTATTGAAAAGCATATAAACATAAAAGCATTTAAACATTTAAACAAATTTTAGAATAAAGATTTTGGTAAAAAACAAAAAGAAACCAGTAATCCTTATTGTCTTGAACTAAATTTTCTATTGCACAACTTGTTTATATGTTTAAATGTTTATATGCTAAAATGACATGGGCTCATAGTATAACGGCAGTACATCGCATTCGCATTGCGGAAATCTGGGTTCGATTCCCAGTGAGTCCACCCCGAGTATTTTAAATTTTATAAAGTTATGATCAATCCAAATAAATTTACAACTAAATCACAAGAAGCGATTTCCGCGGCGCAGGCTCTTGCTGTTGATTACGCGCAGCAGCAGGTTGACACCTCGCATCTGCTTTTGTCTTTGATAAGACAGGAAGGCGGAGTTGTTTTGTCAGTTTTGAATAAGCTTGATGTTCAGATAAATTTCCTGGAAACTAAAATTGAAGAAGGGATTAAAAAAATTGTTAAAATTCAATCATCTTCTCCAGTTGTGGGGCAAGTTTATTTGACGCCATATTTAGGACAAGTTTTAGAAAATTCAAATAAAGAAGCGACTAAATTAAAAGATGATTTTATCAGCACGGAGCATATCTTATTAGCGATGGCTGAAACGGATGGAGAAGTTAAGAAAATACTTAACGCGCATAAAGTTGATTATGAAAATATTTTAAAAGTTCTTGCTGAAGTGAGAGGATCACAAAGAGTTACGGACACGGAACCCGAAAGCAAATTTCAGGTTTTAGAAAAATACGCGCAGAATCTGACAAAGCTTGCGAAAGAAAAAAAACTTGATCCAGTCATCGGCAGAGATGAGGAAATAAGAAGAGTAATGCAAGTGCTTTCCAGAAGAACAAAAAATAATCCTGTCCTAATCGGCGAAGCGGGAACTGGTAAAACGGCTATCGCGGAAGGGCTCGCCCAAAGAATAATTGCTGGCGATGTGCCAGAGAGTTTGAAAAATAAAAGTTTGATTTCTTTGGACCTTGGATCATTAGTCGCGGGAACAAAATTCAGGGGAGAATTTGAAGAACGACTGAAAGCGATTTTAAATGAAGTTGAGCAAGCGCAGGGAAAAATTATTTTGTTTATTGACGAGCTGCATACTCTTGTCGGCGCTGGCGCCAGCGAGGGATCAATGGACGCCTCAAATATGTTGAAGCCCGCTTTGGCGAGAGGAAAATTGCGCGCCATCGGCGCGACAACTTTAAAAGAATATCAAAAATACATTGAGAAAGACGCTGCTTTAGAAAGAAGGTTTCAGCCAGTTTATGTCAATGAGCCAAGCGTAGAGGACACGATTTCTATTTTGAGAGGAATTAAAGAAAAATACGAAGTCCATCACGGCGTCAGGATAACTGACTCCGCTTTAGTTAACGCCGCAGTTTTATCTTCCCGTTATGTCTCTGACAGATTTCTTCCGGACAAAGCAGTGGACTTAATGGATGAAGCTGCTTCAGCGCTGCGGATGGAAATTGACAGTATGCCTGTTGAACTTGACAGCGTCAAAAGAGATTTAATTAGATTTGAGATTGAGAAAAAAGCTCTTCAGAAAGAAAAAGACACGGAAGCAAAAAATAGATTGAAAAAACTTGAAAAAACGATTGCCGATTTAAAAGAAAAGAATAAAGATTTAGAGGTCCAGTGGAAAAACGAAAAGGAAGTAATTTTAAATATTCGAAATTCAAAAAAGGAAATAGATAGCTTGAGGCAAGAAGCGGAAATTTCTGAGAGAAAATCCGATTTGCAAAAAGTTGCCGAAATTAGATATGGAAAAATCCCAGATTTAGAAAAGAGAATCAAAGAGCAGCAACAGAAACTTATTAAAATTCAAGGCAGCCGCCCAATTTTAAAAGAGGAAGTGACGGAAGAAGACATCGCCAAAATCGTTTCTCGCTGGACAGGAATTACGGTAACTAAAATGATGCAGGAAGAATCTAAAAAACTCGCGAAAATGGAAGAGGAAATTTCCAAAAGAATTATCGGACAAAAAGAAGCGATTAAAATCGTTTCAAATGCCGTGCGTCGGAGCAGAGCGGGCATCGCCGAAGAAGATAAGCCGATTGGATCATTTATTTTTATGGGTCCAACGGGGGTGGGTAAAACAGAACTGGCGAAAGCGCTGGCGGAATTTATGTTCAACGACGAAGACGCAATGATTAGAATTGATATGAGCGAATATATGGAACGGCACGCTGTTTCCAAAATGATCGGTTCTCCGCCTGGCTATGTTGGATTTGAAGAAGGCGGACAATTAACCGAGACGATCAGAAAAAGACCTTACGCCGTTATTCTTTTTGATGAAATTGAAAAAGCGCATCCGGAAGTGTTTAATATTTTTCTACAAATTTTAGATAACGGCAGATTGACTGACGCGAAAGGCCGGGTTGTCAATTTTAAAAACACGATTTTAATAATGACTTCCAATATTAAAGAAGCGGAATTAAAAAATTATTTTAAGCCAGAGTTTTTAAATCGTCTTGACGAGATTGTAATTTTCCATTCTTTAGATAAAAAAGAGATTGCTCAAATTGTTGATCTACAAGTAGATTTTATTTCCAAGAGACTAGCAAAGCAAAACATAAAAATAGAAGTGAGCCAAAAAGCGAAAGAGCTCATTGCTTCCAAGGGATACGATCCATCTTACGGCGCGAGACCGTTAAAAAGAATTATCCGAAATGAAATCTTAGACAAACTCGCCTTAGAAATTATTGGAGGGAAAATTAAAGAAAAAGATACTATTAAAGTTGATGTAAAAAAAGATGAGATTGTTTTGGAGAAAATTTAATTTATGCCAAAAGAAATTATCACAACTAAAATTGCCATATTTTGGTAAGATTAACTACAAAGAAGCGAAAAGAAAGTTTGACTTTTCAGAAAGTCAGACAAAAAGCTGAAGGTTAAACTTCAACTATTTTTTTATTATAAATAAGTTACAATAAATTTCTACAAATCCACCCTTTCAATCTCTGCTCCTATTTTTTTCAATTTCTCATCTATCTTTTCATAACCTCTGTCAATTTGTTCAACGCCATAGATCTCGCTTTTTCCTTTGGCGATCAAGGCGGCAATAATTAAAGAAGCGCCAGCGCGGATGTCCATTCCGGTGATCTTACTTGCTTTAAGCGGAGTTGGTCCGAAAATGAAAGCGCGATGAGGATCGGCAATTTCTATGTCCGCTCCCATTTTTTTTAATTCCTTGAGATGTCCCAGTCGTGATTCATAAAGCGGATCATGAACCAGGCTTTTTCCCTTTGCTTGAGTGAGTAATACTGACACCATTGGCTGTAGGTCGGTCGGAAAGCCGGGGAACGGCAAGGATTGAATTTTAGTCGCCTTAAGATCAGAGCTTGGTTTGACAATTACGCTGTTTGATCTTATTTCAAGATTAGCGCCAATTTCCCTTAATTTTTCCAAAAATAATTCCAAATGTTCAATGATAACATTTTTTATTTCTATTTCGCTTTGAGTGGCGACAGCCAGAACAGTGAAAGTTCCTGCTTCCAGTGGATCTGAAATAACAGAATGTTCAATGCCCTGAAGATTTTTTTGTCCTTTGATCGTAATCAGATGAGTCCCGACTCCTTCAATTTCAACTCCCATTTTTTGCAAAATATCGCCAGTATCCTGAACTTGCGGTTCGGCAGCAGCTGTTTTAATGACAGTTGTTCCGGGAACCAAGCTGGCTGCCATCATCAAATTTTCTGTCGCGGTTACGGAAAATTCGCTTAAAATAACTTCTTTTCCCTGAAGATTTTTAGCGTTAAAATAATAAAAATTATCTTTTTCATAAATTTCCGCTCCCAGTTTTCTCAAAGCTTCAAGGTGCGAGTCAATTGGTCTTAAACCGATCTTATCTCCTCCCGGATGAGGAATCTTAAATTTTTTAAATCGCGCTAACAGAGGACCGATCAAAAGCACTGAAATTCTCATTTTTTCAACAGTAGAATAGTCCATCTTTTCAGGATTGACTTTTTTTCCTGCTTTAAGTTTAATTTTTCTTTCAGTTAACCATTTGACTTCAACCCCGATACTTTTTAAAACTTTAATCAAATTAAAAACATCAGTTACTAATGGCAGATTATCAATAACACATTCTTCTTTAGTAAGAAGCGTTGCTGCTAAAACAGGACCAGCAGCGTTTTTATACCCCCCGATTTCAACAGTTCCCTTGAGCGGTTTTCCGCCATTAATAATGAATTTTTGCATATGTATTAAATTGTTATATTGTTAAATTGTTTCTACCCGGCTTTAGCCGAGGGTCTATGAGGTTTTAACCTCGCGAATAAAAGAATTTTTTATCTTTCCAATATTTCTTATTTAATGATATAATAAATTTAAATTAGTAGCAAGGATAATTCATTTTAACATATAAACATAATAACATTTTAATAATATAAAACTCTGTCATTCTGAAAAATACGCAAGCTGGCAGACAGAATGATAATAATTTAACAATACAATTTTATGAAAATACTTTTAACAGGCGGTGGCACAGGCGGGCATTTGATCCCTTTACTCGGAGTTGTTTCGGAATTGAAAAAAATAAACAATAAGGCTCCACAGCCCTGCGGGACTATGGAGCCAGCGAATGACGAGCCAGAATTTTTGCTTATCACTCCTGCCAGCGGTTTTAATCAAAGTATTTCTGAAGCTGGAATTAAAATAAAAACGATCAAGGCGGGAAAGTTGCGCCGTTATTTTTCGTGGGAAAATTTTAGGGATATTTTCAAAATTCCAGTCGGTATAGTTCAATCTCTTTATTATGTTTATAAATTCAAACCGGATGTGGTTTTTAGCAAGGGCGGATTTGCCAGCGTTCCGCCAGTGATCGCTTCATGGATCCTAAGAGTGCCGATCGTCACGCATGAATCAGATATCGTTCCTGGACTTGCTAATCGCATTATCGCCCGTTTTGCTTCCAAAATTCTCATCTCATTTTCTGCCGCCGAAAAATATTTTGATAAAAGCAAAGTGGTTTTAACGGGTAATCCAATCAGATCTGATATTGCGAAAGGCAACATAGAAAACGCTCTTAAATTTTTTAAGCTTTCTTCAGATCTGCCGACTGTTGTGATCTTCGGCGGAAGTCAGGGAGCGCAAAAAATAAATGAGCTGGTGCTGGAAATTTTACCGGATTTAATTGAAAAATGCCAAATTATTCATCAGTGCGGAGATAAAAACTATGATGAGATAAAAAATAAGATCAGCAAATTAAATTTAAAATATTCAGAACGCTATCGTGTTTATCCTTTTATAAAAGAAGAAATGAAGGACGCTTACGCTTTGGCAGAAATAGTCATCAGCCGCGCGGGAGCGAATAGTTTGGCGGAAATTGTTGCTTTGCAAAAACCAAACATTCTCATTCCTCTTTCCACTTCTGCCAACAATCACCAACCCGAAAACGCAAAGTTTTTCGCCGAAAAAAACGCTTCTTTGATAGTTGA
>DAOWDU010000007.1 GCA_030638825.1 bacterium
ATTTGTTAAAGAAAGGATAGAAAAAGATGAAAAAGAAATTGAATTACATAAGGAAATTATTAAAAAGATGAAAGCGATAAAGAAAAAACTAGAAGAAAAATGGGAAAAGAAAAATAACTTTTGTTAATTGTAAAATCCGAGAGTATATATGAAAAGTAAATTCTAAAAGATATTGTTATCAAACAAAAAAACAGGGTTTTATCCTGTTTTTTTAAAACTAATATCCAATATTTAATTCCTCTGTTTTCGCCAACAGTCTCTACAGTAAATCGGTCGGTCTCCTGTTGGTTCAAAAGGTAATTCTGTGATTGGAGTTTTACATCCAGCGCATTCCCAATTTCCTTTGACTGGTTCACGAGGAGTGAAATCTCTACCAGAATTGTTATCTCTTTGCTTTCTGTAACAATCTCTGCAATAAAGCGGTCGTCCTCCCGATGGTTCAAAAGGGAGTTCGGTTATTGCTTTTTTACATCCTGCGCATTCCCAGTTTCCTTTGATCATTTGACGATCATTATTGTTGTCGTATGCCATATTTGTTTTTAATTATTTAATTAATTATTTTACACTTTGTCTCTCTTTCTCCACACTAACAAATTTAACTCTTTTGTAATTTCCATTGAATCTCCTAATTCTTTTCTCAGTGAATTTCACAAAACCGTCAATAATAGAAAAAAGCGTGTGATCTTTTCCCTGTCCCACATTTTGACCTGCTCTGAATTTATTGCCTCTCTGTCTGATAATAATACTGCCAGATTTAGCAGCTTGATTGCCAAAAATCTTAACCCCTAAATATTTTGGCTTGCTATCTCTTAGATTGGACGATGTTCCGCCCGCTTTCTTATGTGCCATGGTTTTTAGTTAAAAGTTTGTAAATATAAAATGTCATTGCGAGGAATGAAATTATCCGAAAGATAATTGAATGACGAAGCAATCCCAGGACTATGCACAATGAATTTAATCACGGGATTGCTTCGTCGCCATTTTGTTCGTTTCGCTCTCTCAGTCTCCTCGCAATGACGGATAAAATCACTTATTCTCAAACACAAATACCTCTCTCGCGACAATCTGATTTTGCCTGTAATAAATAATTGAATTTCTGTCGGTAATTTCTATGTCTTCCGTTAAAAATTCTTTGCTTAAAGGACTGACAATAGAATAACCTATTTTTTCTAATCTGTCAATAAAAGGCGCGGTTATGAATTTACCATCTTTCATTTTATAGGCGGGGATTGTGATTACTAGTCTTCCTTTTTTTCTTAAGATTGATTTGGCGATCTGGAAAAAACTCGTATACATTTTTATAAAAAGATTATAATTATGTCTGATTTCTATTTTACTGGGAACTTTTTTATAAACTGGTCCCAAAGTTGACTCTGTGACGATAGCGTCAATTGAGTTTTGCTTTATTTTTTTCGTGATGCTTTTTGTGTCCGCCTGAAAAATTTTATAATCTGGATATTCTAAAACATATTTTGTTTCCAGCCATTTTAAATTTTCTTTGGAGCTGACAATTTGTTCTCCGTTAGCGTCGCTGCCGACAACTCTGTAATCATTAAGAAGCGCCTCCTGTAAAATCGTTCCGATACCGCAGAATGGATCAAGAATAGTCGCGCCTTTTCTAACTTGCGCTAAATTAATCATAATCTGCGCGAGTTTCGGCGGCATCATTCCAATTTTTACATCTTTCTTTGGGCGATTATAATCGCGTTGCGAATAACTTTCAATATCTTGAACGGCAATTGTTTTTGAGAGAATAACTCCCTCTCCTTGCGGAAGAGGGTTGGGGTGAGGGGCGTTCAAAAACATAAAATTAAACTCTCCGCCTTTTTTGATCATTTTATTTTTAAAAACAGAAACACTTTTTATTTCCAAATTTTTATCTGGAAAAATAATTCTGATGCTTGAATTTTTAGGACATAATTTTTTAATTTCTATAAATTTCTTTTTTATATTTTCTGAGATTTCAAAAACTTTATTTTTATCTGTATTTAAAGTAAAATAAATGCTATAGCCAATGATTTTCTTGCCAGACTTCTTCTGATTTAAATCTTCAATAATAAAAGCGGTTTTTTCCAGCGCGTCATCTAAGTTTTTATAGTTATCAATAATTTTGGCAATTTTAATTACTCCGCCCACTTGGGGAAGGAGCTCTTCAAAATCAATTTTATCTTCAATATCCAAAATCAAAAATCTAGAATCTATAAGATCCACTGTATAATCAATTTTCATTTTTTCAAACACGGCTTGGATTTCAGCGAGTGATAATGCTGGAATTCTACCGAGGTGGAAGATGTATTTCATAAGATTATTTTAAGTGTCATTGCGAGGAGCCCGAATGAGCGAAGCGAAGAGAAGGCGACGAAGCAATCCCGTAACTATGTCCAATGAATTTAATCACGGGATTGCTTCGTCGCCATTTCGTTCGCTACGCTCCGAAGGCTCCTCGCAATGACAGGTTTTAAATATAAAATAATGCAAAATTTTTTCAAAAACAATCAAGAAAAATTTCTGATGTTTCTCGGTTTCATGCTAGTATTTTTCACAGGCGCTTTTTCGGGTTATTTTTATTTTCAGGAGCAGGATGATAAGAATAGTATAACAATAGAGGACGCAAGTCAAGACTGCCAAAATTTATTTAATGAAAATTCCGTGAATAAATATATAGAATCTAATTTTGATTCTAACACAAATTCTTCTACGCAAGTAAAGGGAGAGCAAAATAATTTAAATAATACAGTTTTACAAAATAAAACAGGAATGTTTGTCGCCAGTAAAAACAGCAAGATTTATCATTTGCCTAATTGTCAGTATGTGAAGCGAATTAAAGAGGAAAATAAAATATTTTTTAAATCAGCGGAGGAGGCGAGGGAAAGGGGATATAGTCCGCATAGTTGTGTGGAGAATTAAACGAAACTATATATTGACATTATTTTTTGTTATGTTAATCTTCTAAAAGAGGTGATTTAGGTGAAAAATTATTTAAAAATAAAAATACTATTACATTTTTTAAATAAAATAAGAGCAAGAAAAATAGCAGAATGTTTCACAAACAGGGGAGATGATTGGGAATATTGTTTTACAGAGATCTCAAAAAAATAATTATTGTTTAGGATGTGA
>DAOWDU010000045.1 GCA_030638825.1 bacterium
AACGCAATGAGAGCAAATGAAGTAGAAAATATCAGTCAGGAATTATATAAAAACAGTTTAAACATTAAGAGATTATTCAGCTATGATAAGCTGAGTTAGAGATAAATGCACAGCCCTGGGGTGGTCCCAAAGTATTATGCAAAACATCCCAATTTTGCGATGTTATTTTTTGCCTTATTGGCATTAGCTATCACCTCCGTTATCTCAATTCTCCATAACTATAAGTATAACATACAAATAACATGCGAAAATGTTGTCCCTACAAAAGTATATTCTCTAAACCTTCTTAATCTTAATCCCCAATTCATCCAACTGCTCCTTTTCAACTTCGCTTGGAGCGCCCATTGTCAAATCCTTGCCATCCCCAGATTTTGGAAAAGCAATCACTTCGCGGATGTCTTTTTCATTGCATAAGATCATAATAAATCTATCAAGTCCCATCGCAATTCCGCCATGTGGCGGCGGACCGTATTCAAAAGCTTTTAGCATATGCTCAAAGCTTTTTTTCTTTTCCTCGCTAAAACCGATTAAATCAAATATTTTTTCCTGAATGTCCCTTTTGTGAATTCTAATACTTCCCCCGCCAACTTCATTGCCGTTTAAAACTAAATCATGTTGATATGATCTGACTTCTTTTGGATTATTTTTAAGAAGTTCTAAATCATCTTCATGCGGCATTGTAAACATATGATGAGCGGGCGCATAATGACCGTCTTCAAACTCTTCTTCAAATAATGGCCAATTTATAATAAAAGCGAACGCAAGTTTTTTATTATCTATTAAATCAAGTTTTTTCGCGAGCTCTATTCTGATTTGTCCTAAAACTTCTCTGACAATTTTCTCGCTATCCGCGCCAAAAAATATTATATCTCCAGGTTCGCCCTTCATTTTCTCTACAATTTTTTGTGATAAATCGTCGCCTAAAAATTTAACTATCGGAGATTGCAAATCAAAAACTTTTGACTTTTGACTTTCTGACTTTACAATTATATATGCCAATCCTTTTGCTCCAAATTCTTTAGCATGTTCTGTCAATTTATCAATTTCAGTTCGTGAAAATTTAGCCGCTCCTTTAGCGCAAATTGCTCTGACTACTCCACCTTTTTTAATCGCATCCGCAAAAACTCCAAATCCGCATCCTTTTACAATTTCGCTGAGATCTTCAATTTCCAATCCATAACGAAGATCTGGTTTATCAATCCCGTATTTTTTCATAACATCATTATAATTTAAACGAGGAAATGGTTTAGATATTATTTTTTTATCAGATAATTTTTCCACTAATTTTATCATCATCTCTTCCATCAAATTAAGTATCTCGTCTTGATTTACAAAAGACATTTCCAAATCAAGCTGGGTAAATTCCAATTGTCTGTTTCCTCTCTGATCTTCATCGCGAAAACATCTCGCGATTTGAAAATATTTTTCCACTCCGCCTACCATTAAAAGCTGTTTATATTGCTGCGGCGATTGCGGCAAGGAATAAAATTTACCCTGATGGAGTCTTGATGGCACTACAAAATCCCTCGCTCCTTCTGGTGTGCTCTTAGTAAGACTGGGGGTTTCAACTTCCCAAAAATTTTCTTTATCAAGATAATCGCGTATAAACTTAATGATTTTGTGACGCGTTTTTAAATTCTCTCTCATCTTTTTTCGCCTTATATCTAAATATCTATATTCTAATCTCAAATCTTCTTTGACATCTTTAGCTTTATCAACTCCTTCAATTTCTTCAACTTCAAACGGAGGAGTTTTTGATTCTGATAAAATTTCAACATTTTCAACTTCAACTTCAATCTCGCCTGTTTTTAATTTTAAATTGATCATATTATCTGGTCGCAAAATAACTTTGCCCTCAATTCTGATTACAAATTCGCCTCTCAAATTTTCGGCTGTTTTCCATGATTCTTCCGAGACTTTCGGATCAAAGGTAATTTGAATCAGCCCCTCCCTGTCTCTCAAATCAACAAAAATAAGCCCGCCATGATCTCTGCGCGAATTTACCCAGCCAGATAAAATGATTTTTTTATCTTTGTCTTTTTTTGTTAGTTCTCCGCAAGTATGTGTTCTATATTGTTGCATAATTTTAGGTTATAACTTGAATAAGTTTCACGCATTTTAGGAGCTTAGCTCCGAAGCTTCGGAGCTAAGCTCCTAAAATACTCGTCTTACTTAATTAAAAATTACTATTTCCAGAACAAATCTCATTCTTCTATCTTACCAAAAAACTAAAAAAAGTCAAAGAAAAAAACAGGCTTAACAAACATTTAGTATGTTTATTATCACCTGCCTATTGTATGCCCCTACCGAGACTCGAACTCGGCTTAATTCCTTGCAAAAGGATTGTGCATCCGCTACACCATAAGGGCATTTTGTAATTATTAGTGTGCCTGATGTCCTAATGGGCTGGCAACCCATATTGTTGAAACTCTCAAGCACACAGTCTCTAACCGGAGAAATACGGAAAATATCATATATATAGGAATTTGCTCATTGACAAATATTTCCTACAAATATCTTCCATTTCCTCACAGCTAAAATACACTATCACTAAACAAAATAATTGTCAAACAAAGTTATCCACACCCTACATTTTTTTCAATGTATCTATCCCCAATAAACCCAACCCGTTTTTAATCACAATCATTACCGATTTAGATAAATAAATTCTCGCTTTAGCTATTTGCTTTTCTGATTTTAGAATTGGCGTGGAACTATAAAAATTATTATACAAAGAAGCGAGCTCATAAATATATAAGGCAACTAGATGTGGAGAATTTTCCCGAGCAGCGCTTTCAACAGCTTCGGGGAATTTAATTAACTGACGCATAATATTTTTTTCTATATCTTCTGTAAGTAAGCTAAAATCTGGTTTGTCAAAAACATTAACGCGATTAAGTTTATAAAGCCTGTTGTACTTTCTTTTTAAAGAACTTATTCTCGCGCAAGTATATTGCAAATACGGCGCGCTGTTTCCTTCAAAGGAAAGCATTTTATCCCAATTAAACGAAATATCCGTCATTCTGTTTTGCGACAAATCATTATATTTAATCGCGCCAAGCCCAACAACTTTGGCGATTTTCTTTTTTTCTTTTTTGCTTAATTTTGGATTTTTTTCTTCAACTGTTTTCTGGGAAAGTTTTATCGCTTTGCTTATTAACTCATTTAATTCCACTGTCTCCCCTTTTCTCGTAGAAAATTTCTTGCCAGTTTCTCCAAGAACCATTCCAAATTTAAGATGTTTCAGTTCTACATTTTCGCTCAATCCAAATAATTTCGCGGAAGCAAATAGCTGCTGTAAATAAAATTCCTGCTCGTTGGCGATAACATATAATATTTTATCTGGTTTGAATTTTTCTTTTCTATATTTTATCGCCGCTAAATCTGTCGTGGCGTATAAATAAGCGCCATCCGTTTTCTTGATGAGCAACGGCGTTAAATTATATTTTTCAAGATTTACTATAATCGCCCCTTCGCTTTTCATGGCTATTTTTTTGTCTAAGCCCTCTTTTACAATTTCAGATAGCATCTCATCATAAAAACTTTCACCTAAAGTATAATCAAATTTAATATTTAAAGTTTTATAAATCTTCTTAAAATCTTTCAAGCTTTCTCTGACTAAAAATTTCCATATTTTTATATTTTCGCTATCTTTATCCTGGAGTTTTTTTGTTTCATTTCTCGCCGATTCTTCCAAATCTTTATTTCTCTCCGCTTCTTTGTGAAATCTAATATAAAGTTTTGTCATTTCTTCAATCGGATTTTTATTAATTTCTTTTTTATTCCCCCAATTTTTATAAGCGTAAATTAATTTTCCAAACTGCGTTCCCCAATCGCCAAGATGATTGTCGCCAATAACTTTGTATCCTAAAAATTTATAAATATTATACAACGATTGTCCGATTATAGTTGAACGCAAATGTCCAACATGCATCGGTTTGGCAATATTCGGTGCGGAATAGTCAATGACAACTGTTTTAT
>DAOWDU010000013.1 GCA_030638825.1 bacterium
CACCGATTTTATCCCAGAAAATGTTACAGAAAAAGAATACAAAAAATTAAAGATTTTAAAAGATCCAAAATATCAAGACAGACTCAACCAAATTAGCGTTCACACTCTCGCTGACACGATCGACTCTATTGCCTTAATCTGGCTTTTAACTTGGGATAAATATAATAAACTGAAAGAAGAAATAGAAGGCAAAATGAAAGGGATTAAGAAAGAGGGCGGGATTATTAAGTAGATTCAATAATAACTAATTTAGAAAGGAGGGAATATTATGCCAAAAAGAATAGCAATACATGTTCTTCCAAATAAAAAAGGAGGGATTAAAGATTGGAAAATAACTAAAGCGGGAAGCAAACAAACAATTGCCGTGTTTGATAACAAAGAAAAAGCGATTAAGAGAGCTCGAGTAATTGCGAAAAAACAAGAACTAGGTCAGTTGAAAATACACAGAAGAGACGGTCAGATTCAAACAGAATACACATACGGAGCGGATCCGAGGAGGTATAAGGGTTAAGATAGCCAAAACAGTAAGCCAATTACAGCATATTTAGAATATTATAGGATTTTAAGCGATAGCTAACTTTCTCAGTTCAATTATTCCCTTGCGCCATTTTTTAATATCTTCAAACAAGGGGTTTGAATTCTCAGTGTTATGGAGTACAAATCAAAAACCTTGCTTTGGCGGGGTTTTTGTTTGTGTGGTTATATTTGTCGCTGTTTGATTTTTAGAGCAAAAGAGAGTAAACTAAAAGCAGATAGATTGATAAAATATTTTTTAAAAACCGAGAAATAAAACATTATCTATGTTTCAAAAATATCTAAAAAGAATTCATAAAACAAGTAGCGCGGGCGACGCTTCGGAAAGAAGTTTTTATCCTGATCTAAAAAATTTAATTGAGGATTTTTTGGAGTCAAAAGGATTTAGGGCGAACATTACAATTGAATCAAGAATTAAAGCGGAGGGCATCCCTGATTTTACGGTAAGAAAAAATAAACAGCTTATCGGTTATATTGAGGCAAAAGATGTAAGGACTGAAGATTTACAGGCGATTTCTGAAAGTGAGCAACTAAAAAGATATAAAACCAAACCAAATTTAATTTTGACTAATTTTTGCGAGTTTTGGCTTTGGCGCGATGGGCATTGGATTAAAAAAGTTAGGATTGCAATGCCAAAAGTATTAAACACTTTAAAAACAGTTCCTCCTTTGCAAAATGAAAAAGAGCTTATTGAGCTGCTGGATATTTTTATCTCTTACAATATCCCAGAAACAAAAACTGCCAAGGCGCTGGCGAAAGAGCTGGCGCAAAGAGCCAAGCTTCTGCCAAGTTATATCGTTGATCTTTTAAACGACGACAAAGAAGAAGAGCTCGATAGAATTTACAACGCTTTCAGAAAATTTCTAATATCAGATTTATCAAAAGAAGATTTTGCGGATATTTATGCCCAGACAATTACTTACGGTCTTTTTACGGCGAGGTTAAAATACGGTGGAAAAGAAAAATTCACTCGTTTTTTGGCTCAACAGCTAATACCGAAAAATATTAAAATTCTGCGCGATACATTTTCCCTTATTTCTTCACAAGCTCTTCCAGAACACATCACTTGGATTGTTGATGACATTGCGACAATTCTTGCTTTTGCCGATATGGAAAAAATAAAAAAAGAATTGCGCCGCGAGAAAGGCGGAGACGATCCCCTGATGCATTTTTACGAAACTTTTTTGAAAGAATATGATCCAAAAAAACGAAAAGCGAGAGGCGTTTATTACACGCCCTTGCCTGTCGTTTCGTATATTACTCGCTCCATAAATATTTTGCTCAAAGAAAAATTCGGCAAGAAGCTCGGCTTTGCTTCCGAAGGAGTAACGATTTTAGATCCGGCTTCGGGAACTTTGACTTTTCCGGCAAGCGCGATAGCAATTACCAAAGAGGAAATAGACAAAAGTTCCAACGCGGGTTCGTGGCAACAAATTGCCAAGAATCATATTTTGAAAAATTATTACGCTTTTGAACTTCTGATGGCGCCGTATATTATCGGTCATCTTAAAATTTCTTTATTGCTTGAGGAGCTGGGATACAAAATGGAAAACGGAGAGCGGTTTCAGTTATATTTGACGAACACTCTTGATTTATCAGATATTGAAAAATCCGCTTTGCCTCTGCCTTTTATTACTGGACTTTCTGAGGAAGCGCAAAAAGCGAAAGTCGTCAAAAAAGATATTCCAGTTCTGGTCGTAATGGGCAACCCGCCGTATTCCGTCAGCTCGGCGAATTTAATTAAAGAAGATTCAGAGTACAAAAATTTATACGAAAGCTACAAAGAGATTGTGCGTAAGGAAGAAAAAAATATCCAGCCACTTTCTGATGATTACATAAAATTTATCGCTTTCGCGCATTGGAAAGTAAAACAAACAGGACAAGGAATTGTGGGAATGATTACGAACAATTCCTATCTTGACGGTTTGATTCACCGCGATATGCGGCGAAAGTTATCTGAAGATTTTGATGAGATTTATATTTTAAACCTCCACGGCAATTCCAAACGAAAAGAAAAAACTCCCGCCGGCGGGAAAGATGAAAATATTTTTGATATTCAGCAGGGAGTGGGGATTATTTTGATGGTGAAATTAGGGAAATAATTTTAATATTATGGAAACTTTTAGAAATTATAAATGCAAAACTTGTGGATACAGTTCATCGCAGGAATTTGAAAAATGTCCCAAATGTAAAAATAAGGGCAAGACAATGACAATAGGATTTGAAGAAAAAATTACAATAACCGATACTATAAAAAAATATATAAATCTATTGTGGGATTCAAATTCTCTGACATTGTTTGGTGTACTAATTACAATATTTTTGTGTTTGTTGTTTGGTTTTATATCTGTTTTTCATCTAGAATTTTTATGTTCTCTTTTGTTGTCTTTTGTAATTACTTTTTTTCTAATTATTTGCATAAAAACCAAGAAGATCAAAAACAAGATAATTGAATTTATGAGATGGATTTTAAAATAAATTGAATGAAAAACAATTACCCCAAAATAAAATACTTTGATCTCTATAGCTTAAGAAAAGAAAAGGGAGATTTTCTTGAGAGCCATGATGTCAAAAATACCAAGTGGCAAGAGCTGGAATTGAAAGAGCCGAATTTTTGGTTTGTGCCGAAGGATATGAGAGGCGAGAAAACTTACGATAAATTTATTTCAGTAAAAGATATTTTTGAAAAGTATAACGCTGGAATTGCGACCGGGAAAGATGAAATCTTAGTTGATTTTGACGAGCAAGCATTGATAAGAAAATTAGCGATTTACGATAAAGATGTTTTTAAGATGACGATGCAAAATCACGGGATTAGCAAAGATCTTGTTGATGTTTGGTATGATGAACTGAAAAATGAAGATATTGAAAATCAAATAGAAGTTTATAATTACAGGATTTTTGATAAAAGGTTTGTGGTTTATAATAACAAAATATTGCAAAGAGCAAGAACTGTGATAATGAATAATTTTTTGAAAGATAATTTAGCGTTGGTTACAACGAAGATATTGTCCAGCAAAAAATATAAACATGCTTTTATAAGTAATTGTATTAGCGACAGGTGTCTTATTTCGAATAGAGGCAGGGAAGCAAATTATTATTTTCCTCTCTATCTCTACAACATAGACGACTACGCTCCGAAAAATAAAAAAGCAAAATCTTCTTATGGAAATTTAATGCTGTTTGATAAGCCGAAAGAAAAAGAGGCGAATATAAAAAATGAAATTGTTGAGAAATTATCTGAATCTTATAAAAAGGAAATTACGCCGAAGGAAATATTTTATTACATTTACGCAGTTTTATACTCTGACATTTATCGCAAAAAATATAACGAATTTTTGAAAATTGATTTTCCTAAAATTCCTTTTACTAAAGACGCTAAACTTTTTAATAAAATTTCCAAATCAGGCAAAGAGCTGGCGGATCTACATTTATTAAAATCAGATAAATTAGAGAATGATAAAAGTATTAAATTTCCAGCTGTCGGCAATAATAAAGTGGAAAAACGGGAATATAAAGACAATAAAATTTATATAAACGACAAACAGTATTTTGTCAGCGTAACGCCAGAAGTTTGGAATTATTATATCGGCGGTTATCAAGTTTTAGATAAATGGCTCAAAGACAGAAGGGATAAAGTTTTATTAAACGAAGATGTTAACCACTATTTAAAAGTTATTACAGCTTTGAAGTTGACAATAGAAGCGCAAAAAGAAATTGATGAGTTGTATGGCGAGGTTGAGAAAACCATTTTAAAAAAATAATGAAATCCTTGAATTTTTTGAGGTTTTATTATTTGAGCAATTTATAATTAAAATAAAGGTCGAGGTTTTTAAAATTTAAATAATTAAATAACATAAATACAAACTATGAAAAAATTATTATCTCTCACAATTGTTTTTTGCTGTGTTTTGGCAATGCCAGTCGTGGCGGGAATGAAGTCAAATTCAGCAAATGATAACGCAAGTCAAAATAATAGAAGTGATTTATTTCGTCCAATGCACGCTACTAATATTAAAATAGCGAAAAAGAAGGTTCTTTCTCCTGATATTATCAGGGAAATAAAAAGCAGACCAGAAACTCCTCCAGGACGAGATAGAAATGAAGAGGTTCCAGTAGAGGAGCCCGTAGAAGCAAATGCGGCAACTGGAGTTTTGGGCGAGTTATTAGTTGAAGGAGCGAATAAGTATGCGGTCGTAATTGGAATTTGTGATTATCCTGACAGGAGAATGGATATTTGTCTTTCAGACGGGGATTCCTATAATATGTATAAAGCTTTGACAGAATTGTATGGATATAAGGCAGAGAATATTTATTGGTTTAGAGATAAAGGCGGCAGTATTAATATTAATGGAGATGAAATTAGTTATGAAATTCCTACTCATCAGAATATCAAGAACGCTGTAATAGATATAAAAGCTAAAGTGGGAAGTAATGACAAAAATGACGAAGTTGTTTTTTTCTTCAGTGGACACGGCACAAACGGAATAGTTGCTGATGGTATTGTGGCAGGCGAAGATGATGGAGAATATATAGATGAAGGAATTGTTGTTTATGACAGTGATGGAAAAAGAGACGGAGATCGTTCTTCAAAGCTGGATTTTATTTGGGATGGAGAATTAAGGAATTGGTTTGACGGTTTTGCTACCGATAGAATTATTTTTATCTTTGATACCTGCCGCGCGGGAGGAATGAAAGATTTAGACGGTGACGGTAGAATTATTGTTATGTCATCTGAAGAAGATCAATATTCTTATGTATATTCATATGGAGAATTTGGAGAGGGAATGTTTAGTCATTACTTTGTTAATGAAGGAATGTTGCAGGATTTAGCGGATACATATGATAATGTTCTAAATACAGAAGATGTGACGATAGAAGAGGCTTTTGATTACGCTAAAGAGAATATACCCCTTTATTTAACGGGAGAACAAACTCCTACTGTAAATGATTTTTTTACTGATGACTTATTATTAGGATATTATTCTCCAACCAGTTAATTAAAAGCGAGCAAAAAGATAAAAGCCGTTTAAAAAACAAACGGCTTTTATTTATGCGCAAGCATTGCGAGACACGCTAATTAGTAGTATAATTATAAAATAAAAACGCTAAAAAAGAAAAATATGAATTGTCAGAGATCTTTAAAATTGCATAAAGAAAAAGGAGGGAAGCTGGAAATTAGAAGCAAGTTTGAACTTAAAAATAAGCAGGACTTGAGTTTTGCTTATACCCCCTGTGTTGCTGAAGTTTGTTGGAAAATAGCGGGGGATAAAAAATTAGCCAGAGAATATACGATCAAAAAAAATACGGTAGCAGTAGTTTCAGACGGAAGCGCTGTTTTGGGATTGGGGAATATCGGACCAGAGGCGGCAATTCCCGTAATGGAAGGGAAGGCAATTTTATTTAAAGAGCTGGCAGACATTGACGCCTTTCCGATTTGTTTGGATGTAAATAATCCAGACGAGATTGTGAGAACAGTAAGAAATATCGCGCCAGTTTTTGGCGGAATTAATTTAGAAGATATTGCCGCGCCAGATTGTTTTTGGATAGAAAAGCAGTTGCAAAATCTTGGTATTCCCGTGATGCATGACGATCAACATGGAACAGCAATAGTAGTCACAGCAGCGTTAATTAACGCTGTTAAGATAATCAATAAAAAAATATCATCCTTAAAAGTTGTTATTGTCGGCGCAGGGGCGGCAGGCGTGGCGATTACCAAAATGCTTTCACGGGAATTTAATTTGGAGGATATTATAGTTTGTGATAGCAGGGGAATAATAAGTAAAAGGAGAACAGATTTAAATTTAATCAAAAAGCAATTATTGAAGATAACTAACAAAAAAAATATCAGCGGAAAAATGGAAGATGCTCTTCTTGGAGCAGATGTATTTGTTGGAGTTTCTGCGGGAAATATTTTAAAGCAAGAGATGATTAAAAAAATGAACAGCAAACCGATTATTTTTGCGATGGCTAATCCAGTTCCTGAAATTATGCCAGATTTGGCGAAGAAAGCGGGAGCGGTAATTGTCGGCACAGGACGAAGCGATTTTCCAAATCAAATTAACAATGTTTTAGTTTTTCCTGGTATTTTCAGAGGCGTGTTAGATGGCGGTTTTCTAAAAATAACAGACAGGATGAAATTTATCGCAGCGAGAACTATCGCTGATTATGTAAAGCACCCAACTCCAAATAAAATTTTGCCGAATCCGCTTGATAAGAATGTGGCGAAGATGATTGCGAGGAATATTGTGAAAAGGGGATAGGGGTTTGGGAAAAATAAATTTTCGCTTGACAGAATTTCTAAGCATGCTATTCTGTCTTTATAAATAAAATATTTATGAATTACAACAAAAACAACTGGTTTTTCTTTAGTTTCTTTAGCCGCTTTCAGCGATAGGTTTTTTGTTGTATAATTTATAAAATAAACAAATAACCCATCGCGAAGGGCTATTTTTTTATTGAGCGTGTTTTTGGAATTTATCCTTTAGGATTTCAGAATCTTGAAGAATAAATTTCAAACTTGGAATTTATTAATATGATTAGAGGAGGAGATTGAACATTGACAATAGTAGGATATTTAGGTCCAGAAGGAAGTTTTTCAGAGGAAGCTGCAGTTAAAGTTAAAGCCGATGAATATATAGCATTTTCAACTATCCCAAAATTGCTAAAAGCATTTTGGAATGGGGAAATTGATAAAGCTGTTATACCAATTGAAAATTCAATTGAGGGAACAGTAGTTATTGCTATTGATAGATTAATCAATGGAAATGGTAATTCATTTGTAATTGAAGGAGAAATAGAATTGCCAATTAAGCAAAATTTAATTGGTATAGACTGTGAAATTAGTAAAATAGAAACAGCAGGTTCACATCCTCAGGCGTTAGCACAATGCACTAATTTTATAGAGAAGTTAGGAATTGAAACTATAAGTTTTGATAGCACTAGTGCTGCTGTAGAACAAGTAGCAGAAAAACAAGATAGTAGCTTTGCCGCAATTGGCACTGAACGAGCCGCTGAAATATACGGTCTGAAAGTTATCAGAAAGAATATTCAGGATTCTGATAATAATGTGACTCGTTTTTTAGTTCTTGGGCACGAGGCTAATATTCAAACTAGTATTGATAAAACCTCTATCATATTTGAGGTAAACAACGAACCAGGCGCATTATTGAGGGTTTTAGAAGTTTTTGACGCATTAGATATTAATATGACAAACATTGTATCTAGACCATCAAAAAAAGAGCTTGGAAAATATATATTCTGGGTTGATATTGAGGGACATCAAGATGACGCAAGAATTAATGTTGCTCTTGAACAAATAAAAACAAGAACAGCGTTTTTAAAAGTTTTGGGTTCTTATCCAAAAACGGAGATGTAAATAATTACATCTCCTTATTTTTTATAAATTTAAATTCTATTATTTCTTCCCGCACTCCTTATTCCCACAAACCCCTTTATCACCTTTCCCAAAACTCATCAACTCTCCACAGACAGGACATTTTTCCCCAGTTGGTTTGTTCCACATCGCGTATTCGCATTTTGGATATTGATTGCAGGCGAAAAATGTTTTTCCTTTTTTAGACTTCTTTTCTACGATCTCGCCTTTTTCACATTTAGGACAGTGAATGCCAGTGGATTTGACAATTGCTTTAATATTTTTACAATCAGGATAACCAGAGCAACCTAAAAATTTTCCATAGCGGCCTTGTTTAAAAACCATTGGTTTGCCGCATTTTTCACAGACTTCATTTGTTGTCTCTGGTTCTTCTATTTCGCCTTTTTCATTAATCTGTTTTGTGTTTTTACAATCTGGATAATTATTGCACGCCATAAATTTTCCGAAGCGTCCCATTTTGATAATCATCGGCGAGCCGCATTTTTCGCATTTTTCACTAGTTGCCTCTTCCGTGAGGTCTTTTTTATTGACTTCTTTTTCTTTTTGCATAAGGTTTGTTTTAAATGGTTTATAAAAAGCTTTTATAACTGGCACCCATTTGATTTTTCCTGCGGCAATTTCATCAAAATCCTTTTCCATATTTGCTGTAAATTTCAAATCAACTATATTAGGAAAATGCTCTACTAATAATTTATTGACCAGTTCGCCAATATCTTTGGGATGGAATTTTCGTTCAATTTTTTCCACATAACCGCGGTCTTGAATTGTGGAAAGAGTCGGTGCGTAAGTGGAAGGACGGCCAATTCCTTCTTCTTCTAATTTTTTCACTAAGCTTGCTTCCGTGTATCGCGCTGGCGGCTGGGTAAAATGCTGTTCCGTAATTACTTTTAATAAATCCAAATTTTCTTTTTCTTCCACCTTAGGCAAGATTATTTCTTCTGATTTAAGCGAATAAACTTTTAAAAAGCCTTCAAATTTTATGACAGAGCCCGTGGCGCGTAGAGACGCGATTAATCGCGTCTCTACGACGGTTGCCAAAACATCAATCGTTGTCAAATCGCTAATCGCGCTCGCCATTTGAGAGGCGACCATTCTTTGCCAAATTAATTTATATAATTTATATTGCCGATCATCCAAATAATTTTTGACACTTTCGGGATCTCTTTCTGGATCAGTCGGTCTAATTGCTTCGTGCGCTTCTTGCGCGCCTTTGCTTCTCGTCTTGAAAAATCTTTGGTTAAAATATTCTTTGCCGAATTTATTTGTGATATATTTTTCCGCGGATTCCAGCGAACTTTTGCTCAGACTAAGAGAATCAGTTCTCATATAAGTAATCAAACCAGTTGTGCCCTTGCTTCCTAAACTTGTTCCCTCATATAATTTCTGCGCGAGCATCATTGTCTGTTTAGCGCTGAAATGCAGTTTATTATTTGCCGCCTGCTGTAAAGTGCTTGTCGTAAAAGGCGGCAAAGGATTTTTCTTCGTTTCTTTCTTCGTCACTTTCTCAACCTGATAATCCGCTTTCTCTAAATTGTCTTTAATTTCATCTGCCTCTTTTTTACTTTTAATTCCTAACTTAGGAACAGCCTTATTATTTATTTTAATTAGCCTAATTTCAAATTTGGTAATATCAGAAGCTGGGCTTCCAACAGTAGGAAGCCCAGCTTCTTTCGCAACTACTGACTTCACACTCCAATACTCATCCGCCTTAAACTTTCTAATCTCTTCTTCTCTCTCTACAATAAGCCGAACCGCAACCGACTGCACTCTCCCTGCTGACAAACCATATCTAATTTTCTTCCATAGAAAAGGGGACAGTTCATATCCAACCAATCTGTCTAAAATCCTCCTCGCCTGCTGTGCGTCAACCAAATTCATATCTAAATCACGGGGATTTTTTAAAGCTTCCAAAATAGCGTTCTTAGTAATCTCATGAAAAACAATTCGTTTATAATTTTTCGCAAAAGTTTTAGAAGCTGGGCTTCCAATTGGAAGTCCAGCTTCTAAAACTTCTTTCGTTTTAATTCCTAAAATCTGCATCAAATGCCAAGCAATCGCTTCTCCTTCTCTATCCTCATCAGAAGCCAATATAATCTCATCCGCTTTTTTCGCTAATCTTTTCAATTCATTAGCGCGTTTTTTACTTTTCTCATTTACTTCATATTCCGGCTGAAAATCATTTTCAATATCAATTCCCATTTTCTTCTTTGGCAGATCGCGCAAATGTCCGAAAGATGATTCCACAATATATTCCTTCCCCAAAAACCGCGAAATAGTTTTCGCTTTGGTAGGGGATTCAACGATGATTAGTTTTTTGGTTGGGGTTGACATATTTTTGGATTTGGATATTATGATAATAAATATATGAATTAAGGAGGATGTAAGAAATGAGCGATAGCGATGAACTTAAGAGAGATATAACAGTTGAATTCTCTAATGAATATGCGGATGGCTCTGTAATATTATATAGAAAATACAGAGGTCATAAGTTGTTTGAATTTTTAGAGAAAGATGACTGGGGGTCGGTTGTGGAAACGCTGGAAGAAATATTGGAAAGCAAGTACAGCATGATTTCAAATAAAGCTTGGAATTTCAAAGAGACTCGTTATTATGGCGATGAACGGGGAGGAGAAATTTATATAGAGAGAATAAGAAGAATACAGTCTAAAAAACGGGAAAATATAGACGGTTTAATTAAAAGGTGTAAGAATATGTGAGGTCAATGATAAATAATGAAATTATTTTATCACACCTCTTTTTTTATTTCCCCAAATCTTAAGCTAAGATTTAAATTGATTAAAATTGAAACTTTATAACTTTCTACTTTATAAACTTTCACTTCGCTACCACATACCTCATCCCTCCAACATTTTTGACTTTACCTTTTATTTCCATCAGTGTCAATAAACTTGAAAGAGCGGAAGTATTCATCGCAATAATTTTTGCCAGCTTATCAATTTGAATTGGTTCGTCAGGAGAGAGATTTTCCAGAATAATTTTTTCTTCCTCGTTGTCAGGGATTATTTCCCGGGCTTTTTTTATTTCTGATAAAGATTCTAAATTTAGTTCTTCTAAAATATCTTCCGCTTTATTAACAAGTTTGGCGCCCAATTTAATTAAATTATTTGTTCCCTCGGAAGTTCTGGAATAAATACTTCCAGGAACAGCGAATACTTCACGATTTTGTTCAAGGGCAAATCTTGCCGTAATCAATGCGCCGGATTTTTCTGCCGCTTCAACAACCAAAACTCCTAAACAAAGTCCGCTGATAATTCTGTTTCTTGCTGGGAAATGTTGTTTGAGCGGGGGAGTGCCGATCGGGTATTCGCTGATTACCGCGCCGTTTTGCGCGATCTCTTCCGCGATTTGGGAATTGCTAGGAGGATAGATGCTTCTTGTGTCAACTCCGCCACCTAAAATTGCAAGTGTTCTGTTTTTAAGTTTTAAACATTCTCTGTGCGCGATGCCGTCAACACCGAGCGCCATGCCGCTCACAATTGTTATTCCCGCTTGCGATAATTCGCGCGCTAATTGCGCGGCAACTTGCTGTCCGTAAGTTGACGCTTTTCTTGGTCCGACAATGGCGATGGTAAATTCGTCTTTTTTTATTTCTCCCTTATAATACAAAAGCGCTGGCGCGCTGTCTGTTTCTTTTAGAAGTTTTGGATATCCATCTTCTTTGATAGTTATTATTTGCGCGCCTTCTTTTTCAACTTTCTCAAATTCTTCATCAGGCGAAATTGTTTTTCTTCCTTCCATAATTTTTTCAATCACTCCTTGTTCTATTCCAGCTTTCTGCAATTCAAAAATATTCGCTTCCCAGGCGGCTTGCATTGTTTCAAAATAATTATAAAGCTTCCGAAACCGATTCGGTCCGACTTGCTGGATTAAATTGAAGGCGTTGTAAAATTTATGTTCAGGGGTTGACATATTTTTTAGATGTGCTATACTTTTTTGTTGAGTGGAAATGATTTAAAAACAGCAAAAACTGTCATTGCGAGGAGCCTGAGTGAGCGTAACGAATGAAATGGCGACGAAGCAATCCCGTGATTAAATTCATTGTGCATAGTCACGGGATTGCTTCGTCGCTCTGCGGAGCTTCTCGCAATGACAATTTAACTTACTTCCCACTATCCTGTTTATGAGCGGTGAAAATGCAACAACCCCTCCTTAGTTGTACTATTAGCCAGAGTCAAGGTCTATTTTTCTTGTAAATTTAGATCTCGCGCTCATCAACAGGATAGTGGGGGGTAAAATAATAATAATTTCCAATTCTCAATTTCCAATCAATTTTCAATTATACAATTTTTAAATCTTTTGAAATATTTTATTTATAGGAAGAAAATTAGATGTTAAATTTCTAATGTCTAGTTTCCTTGTTATAAAGAATTATAAAAAATAGCGGAGGTTATTTGAGTGACAAAAGAAGATCTTTTAAAAAGTTTAGAGAGTGAAATGGACGAACTCTCAGAAAGTGTTAAAAGTATAGTTGAAGAAGAAGTAAAAAAGGGTTATGCATCAGCTGTAAATAATTTAGCTGATTCTTCAAGATGGACTGGGGAAGAAGACGAATTAATTATGGAAGGAATTATAATAATTCTAACCGAATTGGCTCTTCTGTCATAATCATTATTGTCTAGCTCTGAAAATAAATAGATTTTCATCTAGACTTTTTTATTTTCAAAATCTCGTGAGGTTAAAACCTCACAAACCCTCAGCTAAAGCTGGGTAGAAATATTTTTAACAATTTCCTCAATCACTCCCTCAACAACTTCCATCTCCTCCCCACTAAATCTCTCCAACACAAACTTCTCTGTTGGTGTTTTTTTATTTTCGGTCATTATGCCGATTCTAATTCTTGTAAAATCCTTCGTTCCCAAATAATCAATAATTGACTGAACACCTTTATGTCCGCCGGAGTTTTTGTTTTTGGAGAGTTTATATTCTCCCAATAAAATATCCAAGTCGTCGTGGATGACAATAATATCTTCAGGTTTAATTTTATAATAATCTAAAATAGCTTTAACCGCCTGCCCTGAATTATTCATAAAAGTTTGCGGTTTGATCAGAATATATTTTTTATCGTCTATAACGCCTTTGGAAATTTGAGCATTGGAAATTGATTGAAAATTGAAAATTGAAAATTGGAAATTATTCGCTATTTTATCCAAAGCCAAAAACCCAGCATTATGTCTGGTTTTTTTATATTCTTCGCCCGGGTTGCCGAGACCGATGATTAGTTTCATTTGGGTGAATTATAATTATAAATTGTCATTGCGAGGAGGCTTCGGAGCGAAGCGAACGAAATGCCGACGAAGCAATCCCGTAACTATGCAAAATGAATTTAAATACGGGATTGCTTCGTCGCCTTCTCTTCGCTTCGCTCAATCGGGCTTCTCGCAATGACAGTATTAACATCAAAATCCCTTCCCCAAAACAATCACAAAATCCGCTTTACTAAAATTACTTTCTGACATCTCCATTATAACACCATTAAACTTTTCTTTCAAAAAATCTAAAGTGTCTGGTTTTGAATTTTCGGAATTATCGTAAATTTGGACGCCGGAAAAATCGGGCGGGTCTATGTTTGTGGAATTTATAATTCTGTAACCGAGTTCTTCCAAATCAAAAGCCACTTTGTTTGCCAAATCCAAAGTCCCTGTGCCATTTTGGATTTCAATATTCGCGCCTTCGCTTCTAATAACCTCTTTTCTTTCGTCTGAAATTTCCAAATCAAAAATATTTGCGCTTAGTTCATTAATTTTTTGATAATTGTTTTCTTTTACCTGTAAAGTATAGCCTCGTCCGATATAAGTCCTGTTTAAATAATTTTTAGTGTCAACAGTCTCAACAGTAATGTCGTAATTTTTTACTTCTTTGGCAATTTTATAAAACCTCGGCAGTTCTTTCAATTGTAAATCTGTTTTTAGATTATTACTTAAGGAGAAAAAAATATTTTTGAAAGCGATCACATCAAACTGGGAATATTTTTCAAAAACTTTTTGCTTTGTCGCTTTAATAATATCTTGCTGTCTTTTAATTCTGTCAAAATCGCCCATCGTGCTGTGGCGAGAGCGGGCTACTTTCAGGGCAGTTTCTCCGTCTAAATGATGCCAGCCTTTTTTAATATAAAATGGATCATAGCCGCGGTTGAAATTTGGATAGCTGGGATCGTTAATATCTTTTTCCAAATAAATATCAATTCCGCCGAGATCGTCAATGATTTTTATAAAACCATTAAAATCAAGCTGGGTGTAATAATGAATGTCTAATCCGGAAATTTCTTCCACGACTTCTCTGAGTAATTCTATGCCATTTTTTTCTTTACTCTGATCGCCGTAAATTTTTATCGCGTTGATTTTATGATTAACATTAGTTCCGGGAATTTGAACATATAAATCTCTCGGAATAGAAAGTAATGCCGCTTCATTTGTTTTAGTATTTATGCTGGCAATCATAATCGTGTCTGTCAGTTCGCCAGCAATATGTTTTTCGCCGCCAATTCCCAAAAGTAAAATATTAATTCTGCCATTTTCTTCTCCTTTTAATTTTTCCACTGGACTAAAAATTAATTCGCTAAGTTGTTTAACAATAGAAACATTTTTTCCTTTAATAAAAAATATCTTCTGGCCGTTAGAAAAAAACTCGTAAAAAAATGCAACAACAAATATTGTTGCTATTATGGATAAAGTAAAAAATGATTTTAGGAGAAATTTTAACATATGTAATTGTTATGTTGTTGCGATAGCTAAGTTTATTTTATAATAAATAACTAAGAGTGTCTATTTTTAAAATATTAAATATTGGAATTTACCCTTTAGGGTTTTATTTAAGCCTCACTTATTTAAACTATTTCTTTGAAATCCTAAAGGATAAATTCCGTTATCTGGTGATGTTTGACTTCTGACTTAGAAAGTTGTATGCTAAAGTTATTGTTGGGAAGTCTAAATTTTAATTTTAATAAATAAATGATAGAAAATAAAATAGTAGAAGACAATAATTCGGAAAACAAAGATGAAAATAAATCATTTTTTTCCGAGATGAAAGATTTTTCATTAGAGACGATAAAAATTATTGTGATAAGTTTGATTATAATAGTTGCTGTTAGAACTTATGTGATGCAGCCATTTTTTGTAAGCGGAAAAAGCATGGAGCCGAATTTTCATGACGGCGATTATTTGATTGTTGATGAGATTAGTTATCGGATTGACGAGCCAAAACGGGGAGATGTTATTATTTTCCGTTATCCAAGAAATACAAAAGAATTTTTTATAAAAAGAATAATTGGATTGCCTGGAGAGAGGGTAGAAATAAGAGACAGCAGAATTACTATCTATAATAATGAAAATCAAAAGGGAATAATGCTTGATGAAGATATTTATATTCCCTTGGATACTAAAACGACTGGCAATTATGATATGATTCTTAAAAGTGACGAATATTATGTTTTGGGCGATAACAGAAGCGCCAGCGCTGACTCGCGTATTTGGGGAGCGCTGGAAGAGCATTTTATAATTGGTAAAGCGTGGATTAGAGCTTGGCCAGTTGGAGATTTTTCGGTGTTTGAAGGGGTAAGTTACAAATAATTCATTATTCAATTTTATGAACATCATCGCAATCTGCGGAAGTCCGCGGGAAGGGAATACAGAGTTTACACTAAAAAGAATTTTAACAAAAGCAGAAGAATTTGGCGCAAGTTCTGAGCTTGTTTTGTTGCGGGAAAAAAGAATTGAATTTTGCGATGGATGTTTGAGTTGTAGTTCTACTGGCAAATGCAAAATTAGGGATGATATGCAACTTATATATCCAAAACTTGAAGAAGCTGATTTAATAATTTTTGGAAGCCCAACTTATTTTGATTGTGTAACTGGGTTAATGAAAAACTTTTTAGATCGTTTACATTCTAATTACAAAAAAGTTTTAAAAGATAAAAAATTTGTTTTTATAACAGTTGGTCAGGCAGATATGGAATCTTTAAATAAGACAATAAAATATGTTGAGAATTTTGCTGATATTGTAAAAATGTTTATGGTGGGTGATTTGGGATTGATCGCAAAAAACCCTCAAGACATAGAAAACGATCCAGATAAGATAAAGAAAATAGATGAATTTACGGAGGGATTAATTGGCTAAGATACAAGGATACAAGAAACAAGATACAAACAAATCACAAAAATCAATAATCAAACTTTAAAATGTTTGGTTATTGAGTTTTGAGTTTTGATTATTTTTTGATTTTTGTATCTTGTATCCTTGTATCTTTTCAAGGCTATCGGGTTGAAGCCCTCGCTCCAAATTTTACTTTATAATTTCAATAAACTTTTAATTTAAAAACTATGCCTCGTTTAAAAAAACAAAATATAATAAAAAGACCGAGAAGAAAAACGACTCCGCTACAGACCGTGAAAGGGATGCGGGATGTTTTACCAAAAGAGCAGTTTATTTGGGAGCATATTTTAAACAAAAGCAGAAAATTGTGCGAGGATTTTGGGTTTCAGAAAATTGACACTCCGATTTTAGAATACACGGAATTATTTGAAAGAGGAGTTGGACAAGTGACGGACATAGTTGAGAAAGAAATGTTTTCTTTTGAAACGCGGGGAGGAAGCAAGGTTTCTTTAAGGCCAGAAGGAACAGCGGGGGTTGCCAGGGCGTATATAGAAAAAGGAATGAGCAGATGGACGCAGCCGGTAAAGCTCTATTATGAAGGGTCAATGTTCCGTTATGAAAATCCGCAGGAAGGCAGATATAGAGAACATCACCAATTCGGTTTTGAAATTTTTGGGGACGGATGTTCGGCGATTGACGCGCAGACGATTTATTTAGCCTGGAAAATATTTCAAAAAATAGGAATTAAAAATTTAGCGATTCAAATTAATAGCATTGGATGCAGCGAGTGCCGACCCAATTATAAAAATCTTCTCACTGATTATTATGAGTTGAAAATAAATAAATTATGCGTTGATTGCAAAAAGAGATTAGTGAAAAATCCCCTGCGTCTTTTGGATTGCAAGGAAGACAAATGTCTGCAAGTCGCGGCCGCAGCGCCGCAAATTATTGATCATCTCTGCAGTGATTGCCATGATCATTTCAAAAACACGCTTGAGTTTTTAGACGAACTTGAGCTTCCTTATGTTTTAAATTCAAATCTTGTTCGCGGTCTGGATTATTATACAAGAACAGTGTTTGAAATTTGGTCAAGCGGTCCTGATTCTTCAGGCAGGCAATCTTCTTTGGGCGGCGGAGGGAGATATGATAATTTAGTTGAAGTTTTAGGCGGAGGAGATGTTCCTGCTGTTGGATTTTCTTTTGGAATTGAAAGAATAGTCAAAAAATTATTAAATGATGGAAGAGGCTTAGACAAAAAAGTTGTTAAGCAAGTTTTTATTGTTCAATTGGGCGATGCTGCCAGAAAAAAAGCGTTGAAACTTTTTGACAAGCTGATAGACAGTAAAGTTTCAGTTGGAGAATCGCTCGGTCGCGAAAGTATAAAATCGCAGCTAAAGATAGCGAATAAATTTAATTCAAAAATGGCTTTAATTATCGGACAAAAAGAAGCCTTAGACGGCACTGTAATTATCAGAGATATGGAAAGCGGAATTCAGGAAGTTATAACGATGGATAAAGTTATAGTGGAAATAAAGAGAAGACTGAAGAAATAAAATTTTATAATTCAAAAACAATGGATTGTATTTTTTGCAAAATTATAAAAAAAGAAATTCCCGCAGAGGTTGTTTTTGAGGATAAAGCTATAATTGCGTTTAAGGACATAAAACCGATTGCTTCTGTTCATATTGTAATTATTCCTAAAAAGCATATTAATTCTGTCGTTAATTTAAAAAAAGAAGATGAAGTCTTAATGGGCAAATTAATAATGACTGCGAAAAAAATCGCTGATGATTTAAAAGTTTCTGAAAAAGGATATAAACTTCTGATCAGAGTCGGCCGCGGAGGAGGGCAGGAAGTTGATCATATTCATTTGCATTTGTTAGCTTGCTAAATCCTATTCTTATGCTATACTAACCCCAGTTAATTTAATTAAAAATAAATAGAAAGTTGAAGGTGATATTTAATTTATGATAGAAGTAAAAAGAAAAGACAACGAAAGCA
The DNA here is from genome assembly GCA_030638825.1 of bacterium. Taxonomy (GTDB): domain Bacteria; phylum Patescibacteriota; class Minisyncoccia; order JAHIHE01; family JAGLIN01; genus JAGLIN01. The sequence goes on from DAOWDU010000013.1 coordinate 18,041, forward strand.
CGGGAAGTTTGCTGAGGCGTTTTTCTAAAAAAATCCAGCTAAGCGGTTTGCTTTTACAGGCGAGAGGTTCTCGGTTTAGAGATAAAGTTAAAAGCAAAACCGAAAGAAGAAAGAACGCTCTCAGGCGGAATGAGATTGTAGCTGAAAAAGAATATCAAAGAAAAATCGGCAAACTAGAAGATGATTTCAAACAACGCAGAGGATAGTTGTAAATTTTAGACAAATGAATTTAAAAGAACAAATTGAAAACGATCTAAAAGCCTCAATGAAAAGCGGCGACAATCTTGTTCGCGGCGTTTTGAGGATGTTGTTTTCAGATGTTAAAAATGTGGAAATAAATGAGAGAAAAGAAATAAGCGAGGAGAAAATAATTGAGATTATCAAGAAAAATATCAAGAGCCGTAAGGATTCTATTGAGCAATATACAAAAGGCAGTCGCGCAGATTTGGCAAGTCAGGAAAAAAGGGAATTAGAAATTCTGGAAAAATATATGCCAGAGCAGATGGGCGAAGATGAAGTTAGGAAAATAGTTCTTAATATTATCAGTAAATCAGAAGCGGTTAGCGCTTCTGATTTTGGTAAAGTAATGGGGGCTGTTATGAAGGAGATTGGAAATAAGGCGGATGGGAATGTTGTTGGGGGGATTGTGAGAGAGGAATTGAAATAATTTTCAATTTCTAATTTTCATTAAATTTTCAATGATAAAATTTTCAAACTTATGGCGGAAGTAAAAATTTTAATTGAAGGGTATGCGAAAGAAACTAAAAATGGATGGATAGCTAATTCTTCTGTTGTTTTTATAAAATCAAATAGAAAAAATATTATAGTAGATCCTGGCTTTGATAGAGAAAAATTATTAAACGAATTAAGAAAAGAAAAGTTGAAAATTTCGGACATAGATTTTGTATTTTTAACTCACGGACACATTGATCATTCGCTTCTTGCTGGAATTTTTGAGAATGCAAAAATAATTGATGAGCTTTGCGTTTATCAAAAGGATAGTATTACTAAACATAATGGAATTATTCCTGACACTGATATAAAAGTGATTCGTACGCCAGGACATATGGAAGAACACTGTTCTTTAGTTGTGAATACAGAAAAAGGAATTTATGTTGTTGCGGGAGATGTTTTTTGGTGGTTGGAAAACGAAAAACAGGAAATTGATATAAATAAACCGGATAGTGATCCAGAGCATATGAATATAAAAAAACTTATAGAATCGCGTAAAAAATTATTAAAAATAGCTGATTATGTGATCCCAGGGCATGGGAAAGTGTTTAAAGTTGAAAAATGATTTTAATTAAAAATTTTACTAAAAATAAACTCAATCAAAAATACCTAAATAAAATTGCCGAGAAAACTTTAAAGATTACTAAATTTAAAAAACCAGCGGAAATAAGTTTGGTGATAACTGGAGAGAAAAGAATTAGGTCTTTGAATAAAAAATATCGAAAGATAAATAAAATTACAGATGTGCTTTCTTTTGGGTTTGCAGACGGGCTCCACAACTCTGCGGAGACTATGGAGCCAACGAATAAAATTATTTATTTAGGTGAGATTTTTATTTGCTATTCACAAGCTGTCAAACAGGCAAAACAGAAAAAGCATTCTCTGAAAAAAGAAATGTCAATTTTGTTAATTCATGGGATCTTGCATTTATTGGGATATGATCATCAAGGGAATTATGAAGATTCGGAGATGAAGATTTTAGAGGAAGGAGTTTTAGATGCTTTGTAAAAATATAATTTTATTTTACTTATGATTAATAAAACCAAAAAAACTAAGCGGTTGCCGAAAATAATTGACCAAATAGTTGAAGATATAAAACCGTATAATCCGGAAAAAGTTATTCTTTTTGGTAGCGCAAGCAGAAATGGGATGCATAAAAATAGTGACATTGATTTACTGATTGTTAAAAAGACAAGAAAATCTATGACAGAAAGAATGAGAGATGTTCGGAAATTGGTTTATAAAAATGAGTATTATGGTGACAAAAAAAATTTCCTGATCCAGTAGATGTCATTGTTTATACTCCTACTCAAATAAAAAGAGAATTGAAATTGGGAGATTTTTTTATTGAAGAAATTATGGAACAAGGAAAAGTAATATATGAACGATAATTATAGAAAAACTAAAGTTTTATCCCAAAGATGGTTTAAAATAGCCGATGACGATTTGTTGTTTGCCAAGGCTGGCTGGAAAGAATCAGGAATTTCCATGATTTATCAAAGATAGTGGAAATATGTATTACGGTTGACGAAAAATTTAGACAATTTATTGACGGATGCGAAATTTTAAACGGATATTATATCGCTTCTCGCTATCCAATAGATATGCCAAAAGATTATTTCAGAGAACAAGTTGAGGAAGCATTTGAGATTGTAAAAGAAATAACAGAGTTTATTCAATCATATGACAATATTTAATCTCAAAAAATTTGCCAGAAGTTTTTCGTATGCGGGGAGGGGATTTAAGTGTGTTTTGAAAGAGCAGAATTTTAGAGTGCAGATTTTGTTTTCTATAATTGTTGTTTTTCTAATTCTATTTTTCGGACTTAAAGTTTGGGAAGCAGCAGCTTTAGCGATGATGATAATTTTGGTGCTAGTTTTGGAAATCATTAATTCAATATTTGAAAGGATTATGGATATCTTAGAACCAAGAGTTCATCCGCACGCAAAAACAGTAAAGGATATGATGGCCGCCGCAGTTTTAATTGCTTCAATCGGAGCAGCCTTCGTAGGTATCGTAATTTTCTGGCCTTATTTCAGCAATGTTATATATAATTTTTAAGAAGGGCTTTTTTGTTTTCTGAAAATAGGTTATAATGTAAATATGTAAGCATATAAACATTTAAACATATAAGCGTTTTGTTTATATATTTATATGTTTAAATGTTTATATGAACTTTATGTCAAAAGGAGATATTTTAGTGGGGGTTGATATCGGGACTAGCGTGGTGAGAACCATAGTTTCCCAGAGAAAAAATGACGAAGAAAAACCGTTGATTCTTGGAGTCGGCGAAGCGATTTCGTCCGGAATAAATAATGGCGTTGTTGTTGATGTTGAAGAAACTGTGAACGCTATTACAAAATCCAAAGAGGAGGCGGAAAGAATTTCGGGAGTTCCTGTGGAGCATGCTTATATCAGTATAAATGGAAGCCATATTTGCTCGCAATTCTCCAAGGGAGTCGTCGCCGTTTCCAGAGCGGACGGCGAGATTAGCGAAGAGGATGTCGGCAGAGTAATAAATGCCGCGCAGGCGATATCAATGCCAAACAATAAAGAAATAATAGACATAATTCCTTGCAGTTATACGATTGACGGGCAGGACCAAATTAAAGATCCAGTCGGAATGAACGGAGTTCGCCTTGAAGTTAATGCTTTGGTAATAGAAGGAATGGCGCCGTTTATCAAAAATTTGATGAAGTGCGTGCAGCGATGCGGAATTGATATTGACGATCTAGTTTTTGCGCCATTGGCTGCCGCTAAATCAGTTTTACTAAAACGGCAAAAAGAGTTAGGCGTTGTGTTAGTTGACATTGGAAAAGGAACAACAGGAATTTCCGTTTTTGAAGACGGAAATATTTTATATTCCTCAGCTATTCCAATCGGCGCGGGTCATGTGACTAACGATATTGCAATCGGGCTTCGTACTTCTATAGATGTTGCTGAAAAAATAAAATTAGAATATGGAGTCGCGCTGTCAAAAGAGATTAATAAAAAAGACAAAATAAATATTTCCGAGATTGACGAGAATGAAGAAGGCGTATTTTCAAGAAAATATATCGCGGAGATAATTGAAGCAAGGCTGGAAGAAATATTTTCAATGGTAGATAAGGAACTTCAAAAAATTGATAAAAGTGGAATGTTGCCAGCGGGAGTTGTTGTTACAGGGGGAGGCGCTAAAATGTCCGGCATCGTGCCGATGGCAAAAGAGGCGCTAAAATTGCCGGCTCAAATTGGATTTCCAATGGAGCTCAATGGAATAGTTGATCGCATTAATGATCCAGCATTTGCCACCGCGGTCGGTCTAATTATGTGGGAATCCGACGAAAACGGAGCGTTTTCTTCTGGCGGGGGAAGATTTAAGCTGCCGTCTTTGGGTGGAGTGGGACAGAAGATAAGGAAGATTTTTAAGACTTTTTTACCGTAG
>DAOWDU010000041.1 GCA_030638825.1 bacterium
GAAGTTTTTGACAGATTAAAACAAAAAATATTAAACAAGCAGATTATTCTGGATGAAAATGAAATTAAAGAATTTAACATTGATGAAACCGTAACTTATGTCTTTGACTTTATTGCTACTATTCCCGAGTATTGGAGTGGAGCCGATTATGATCAAAAAATTAAAATACAGGGTTTGATTTTCCCTGAAAAACCAACTTACGATTATAATGGATTTCAAACCCCTCAAATTTCGCCAGTTTTAGCAATAAAAGAGGGGTCTTACGACCCCAAATCCCCCATAGTACCGCCTAGGGGAATCGAACCCCTGTTTCCAGGATGAGAACCTGGTGTCCTAACCACTAGACGAAGGCGGCAAGCATAGTCTGTGAAGTATAAAGTTATAAAGTTATAAAGTCAACTTTTTAAGGTCTGTGGCTAGATAACTTCTCGGATATTTCAACCAAATTATATCCAAAATGAATTCCGATTGCTGAAGCCGCCAAAACAGCGTAAACCTGATTTTTATCCGAAGCGCGAGGAAGCCGAAAAGGAACGAATGTCCCCTGATAAGAAATTTTGAAACTCATTTTTTTGTCTCCTGAAAATATCTCCCCCGCTTTCACGATAGAATTATTATTAAATCCGTATGTTATTATTTTAGATCTCGTATTTTTTAATAAATCCCTTATACACTCATCATCGCAATTCAAAATTGCTAAATCTTTTTTCTTCAATGATTTTAGAAACAAACTTTTTTCTCTAGTACTATGCTTTGCGTTTTTGAAATATTTTAGGCGCGAAGGAAATTTTCCGATATTAGTTAAGATTCCAATATTTGGTTTTACGACTTCCAGCATTTTTTTCATATCGCCTGGGCTGTCAACGCCCATTTCTAAAATTAATATCTCTGGATATTCTGTTTTTTTAATTATCATTTTAACGGCCAAAAAAATAACTTCCAGCCATTTTACAATAGACCGTCCGCCGCTTTCCGCGCCGATAATCGCCAATGGAATTCCAATGTCAGTTTTGTAATGATTTTTATTAAACGCTATTTTATATCTATCTTTCAATAATTCACATATTGTTTTTTTAACACTGCTCTTCCCAGCGCTCCCCGCAACACCAATAACAACTGGCTCATATTTAGCCAGTATTTTTTTAGATAGGATATTTAGGATTTTGATGATAATGTATCTCATAATAAAATATTAAAATGACGCTGGCACATTATAGTAATTCACCAATTCCTGAGACAACTCACTAAAAACAGGAGCTACAGTATTCGCCGCGTAAGGAGCATTTGTTGGACTATCTAATTTTACTAATATTGAAAACTTTGGATTCGGGATCGGACCGAAGCCAACAAATGTATGGATTGTTTTGTCTTCCTCGTATCCCTTCCCGTCTTTTTTAGGAATTTGAGCTGTTCCCGTTTTTCCCGCAAGTTTGTATCCGCTTACTCCCGCTTCTTTGGCGTGTCCGTTTCTGATAACACTCGTCATCATCGCTGAAATCAAACTTGCTGTTTTTGGAGAAACAACTTGGCAAACAATTTTCGGTTCATTTTTTTCGGAATACCCGTCAGCTCCGATAAACTCGCTCACGATATACGGCTTCATTAATTTACCATCATTAGCAAAAACTGAGATAGCGGTCAAAATAGCCAAGGGAGTAACAGAAATTCCCTGTCCATAAGACGCGGTTGCATAACTAATATCTCTTTTATTGTCTAAATTAGAAAGGCTTCCTTTCGCCTCGCCCTTGATTTCAATTCCCGTAAGTTCATTGAGTTTGAAAGATCTTAAATAATTATAAAAATCGTTCTTTTCTACTTGCTGTTGGACAAAAACGGCGCCTGTGTTCAATGATTTTTCTAAAACCTCCGTCATGGTTTGTTTTCCATTAGCCTTGCCATCAGAATTATTTATTGGCCATCCATCAATTTTCAAAAATCCTTTGTCAAAATAGGTAGTGCTTGGACTAACTTTTCCAAGATCTAAGCCAATCGCCATTGTAATCGGTTTTTGAATAGATCCCGGCTCATAAACATTGTGAATGCTTGAATTCAAAAACACGCTCATATCTTCTTCTTTGAAATATTCATTTGGATTAAAACTTGGATATTGAGCCATTGCGATAATCGCTCCCGTCTTTGGATCCATCACAATTATATTTCCGCTCTCCGCTCCATATTTAAGAACCGCTTCTTTAAGTTTCGTTTCTGAAATATATTGAATTGTCTGATCAATAGTTAAAACTATATCATCTCCATCTTCTGGAGATTGCGAACTTTTTGATCCGAATGTGATCCACTTCCCAGAAGAATCTTTTTCAAGTTCCAGAAACCCCATCGTTCCTCTAAGCTTTTCGTTATAATAACCTTCTATGCCATATTGTCCGACTTTTTCATGTCCAGAGTAGCCGAGAAAACCAATTATATTGGCTGCCAAATAATTCCCAGGATAATATCTTATTATTTCCGGACTTGTTTTTATTCCTATAATGTTTTCGTTTTTTATTTTTTCCGCAGCTTCATCTGAGATTTTACGCTTAATTACTTCATAAGGATCGTCTTTTTTATTTATAATTTTAAAAATTTCTTCCCTTTCCATTTCCAACAACTCTGACAATTTTGCGGCGGTTTCCTTTTTATCAATAATATTTTTAGGAACAGCGTATACTAAATTTAATTCTTTATTAACCGCCAGGGGATAAATTTTATCTGAATAAATATCATTAATAAATATCTCGCCGCGCTCTGGAATTATTTTTTCAAAAAATTCGTGCTGATCTTGCGCTAACGCTTTGTAAAAATTATGATTTATAACTTGAACCTGAAAGAGCTTTAATAAAACTACTAAAAAAAGCGCTACTACTACTACAGATAATACTTGCACGCGCTTAATAAAATTATTATTATTTCTAAAATTTCCACTTAATTTCTTCATAATGTTAATATTACTCCATCGCGACCGCGCTTGAAAGTGAAGTTATATAAGTAATGTCTTTGTAATCAATCGCGCTTAATTTTTCAGATTCATTTTCCAAATTATTCATAGATTTCAAATCGGCTATTTCTATTAACATTTTTTGATTTTCTTTTTGTAACTCAACAAGCGTTTTTTCATAATTTCCTATCTCATAACCTTTCGTAGCAACTCCGCTTATTTGAAAAACATACAACAATCCCGCTACGCAAATTAAAGCAGCAGAAAATACGCTAACCGTAAATTTGCTCTCCTTAGCTCTCTGAGAAACAGTTCTTCTCCTTATTTTATTTCTTTTTTTATTCAAACATTTAAGTGTTGTCATAGTTTTATTTTTTATTATTCTATTTTTTTTGCCACTCTCAACTTTCCGCTTCTCGCTCTTGGATTTTTTAAAATCTCTTTTTCGCTTGCGACAATTGGTTTTTTCGTAATAATTTCTAATCTTTTCTGATGACCGCAAACGCACACTGGAACTTCCGGTCCGCAAATACAATCTTTTGATTCTTTTTGAAAAAATTGTTTTACTATTCTATCTTCCAGAGAATGAAAAGAAATTACCGCAATTCTCCCACCGATTTCTATGTTTTCTAAAATTTGCGGAAGAACATTCTCTAAATTTTTAAGTTCATCATTAACTTCTATTCGCAGCGCCTGAAAAGTTCTGGTCGCAAAATGAATTCTTTGATTTTTATATTTTGCTGGCGTTGCTTCGGAAATTATTTTGACTAATTGTTCTGTCTTAATTATTTTATTTACTTTTCTTTCTTTTACTATTTCTCTGGCGATATTTTTCGCGTATCTTTCCTCGCCGTAATTTTTTAAAATTAATCTGATCGCGTCTTCGTTCCAGTTGTTAAGAATGTGTTCCGCGGTTTTATAATTATCTTTTTTACAGTCAGCTCCGCCCATTCTCATATCCAAAGGGAGGTTTTTTAAAAATGAAATTCCAAGCGTTTTATTATTTAATTGCTGTGATGAAATTCCTAAATCCAGAAAAAATATATTAAACGAACCAAAATTACTTTTCTCTTTAATCTCAACAAAATCCGCAAAATTTCCTTTTCTTAAAATTATTTTACTAGACACCGAGGGTGCCATAGTCTCCGCAGAGCTGTGGCACCCACTTGCATACTTCTCTAATCTCCTCTCACTTTCCTGCAACGCCTCATCATCCAAATCAATTCCCAACAATTTCCCATCTGGCAATGTTTTCTCCAAAATCGCCTCGCTATGTCCCCCGCCCCCCAGTGTTCCGTCAATTAAATTTTCTCCAGGTTTTGGATTTATAATTTCAATAGTTTCTTTTAGTAAAACAGGGATGTGGAAATAGGACATAGAGTTAAATTAAAATTTCTACCCAGCTTTAGCTGAGGGTCAGAGAGGTTTTAACCTCGCGAAATTTAGTTCAATAATATTATTTATTTTCTCGCGAGGTTAAAACCTCTCTGACCGTGCGCTAAAGCACCGTAGAAAATTATATAACTTTACAAACTTCGTCTACACTCCAAGTTCTCCCAATTTCTCCGCGATATCTCCGCTTTCTTTTTCAGTTTTGTTTTTATACTTCTCCCAATTATTTTCATCCCAAATTTCCAGACGATTATACAACCCGCCGATAATAATTTTTTTCTTAAGGCTTGCGTATTTTCTTAAATAATCA
>DAOWDU010000039.1 GCA_030638825.1 bacterium
AATCTTTTAAATTATATTCTAATCCGGCAATAAAAGCGTTGGAAAAACTGTGTCCCTTATGTCCTCCGTCAAACATTTCATGCCCAAATCTAAATTGCCAGAATTCTTTTTTCCAATCAGGAGCTTCGGACAAGGCCAAAACATGACGGCGAATATCTCCAGGAGGTAAAACATTAAAATCCGTTCTCAACTGTCCTGTTGACCCGCCATTATCAACCATTGAAGTTATTGCGGTAATATCTACTGGATATTTTTTTAATGGAATTAAAATGGTTTTTGGAATAGCATTTCCCCCACCAAAACAAACTGCTTTCTTGTTCATATTATTATTATTAGAAATTACGTTTATAGAATACTATATTATTGAATTTTAGTCAAAAAAATGCAGAGGTTATTTCCTCTGCTTAGGGTTAGGATTTAAAATGACTGAGGTCCTCAATCAGTTTCTCAACATTTTTTCTGGAACGATCGTCCTCCGGCAATCTATAGATATCTTCCAAAGAAACTATCTCTAATGCTTCTCTCATTGACAAAAGAACTTCCGAAACCGATTCTCTTGGACCAAATATCCAGCCATCGGCACAATGAGGTTCTCTTTCACAAGATGTTATTCTTGTAAGCCGTCCATCATTGAAAATATTTTCTCCACCAGACATATCTCCAAAGAAAAACCCAGGAAACAGCATTCTCAAAATATCTAACAAAATCGCGTCAGAATCTTTTGTCTCTCTGTTAAAGTATGGCTCCGTAACAACAGCATTGCGAGGAATAATCTCTACTCCTCCTGCCACTTTCCTATAATTAAAGAAATAATTATAGGTAATGAGTGCGTGACCCATTATGTTTGTTGCCCGAATACCTTTTCTGACCAAAGATTTTAAAAGATCGTTTATTAGCAGCCAATGCTCTGTATCTTTCAGTCCGTAGACAAAATAGTCTATTGGAACCTCATTGTTGGCAATGAATGTTGGATCTACTAAAACAACTGGAAGAATTTTATCTTCTTTGTCGTCATAGATATAACATCCATTTTCATCAGCCAAGACCGTAAATCCTGGACAGCCAAGGCTCAGATTAGAAATTGCTGTTTTGCGAATTTCACCACCCGATCCTCTTTCGTTGAGAACAAGAGATGCAAATGGACTGGGATAAACCGTCCCTGTTTTGTCTTTATTCCAAGCCCAATCATCTCCCTTTCTTTCAAGTCCTTTTGGAGCTAATTGCTCTAACAAAGACAAATAATCATCTTTGATAGAAACACCTTGCCCTGGTGCGATTTTAATAGTTTCTACCAATGGTCGCGCCATTTCAATTAATTCCATAGTTTATCTCACCTCTTATATAGCCAATTTTATGACTCCTTAAATCATAATTCTAAAAATCTAATCTGTCAAATAGAAAATATCAAAATATAAAAATGTTCACATGTTAAAATGACACTTGAGCCACCCGCCAGATTCGAACTGGCGACCTACGCGTTACGAGTGCGTTGCTCTACCAACTGAGCTAGGGTGGCATTGCTCGTATAAATATGATACATCACTATTTGTTTTATAGTCAAGATTTAAAAATTATTTTCTATCCTGTCTTGACAGGAGTTTGAGCAAAACAATTGATAATGATAAAAATTATTTTTTACGCTTTTCCTAAACCGCTTTTTCTTTGCTCGTAGAATACTATATTATTGAATTTTAGTCAAAAAAAACAGGGCGGGAACTGAAGTTTATTCAGTTATTCGCCCATTTTATACAACAAAGCAACAAATAGAAAGAGAAAATATTCCAATCAGACAAAACCTGATAATTGTCTGAGTTGCAGCTAAAAGCCCTTTGTTTCCCGGATCTTCCGGAAGATGTAATACTTCTTCTATATTCATTTGTCTACCTCCTATATCATTTATGCTATGAAGTAATATTTTACTATTATGGCTGCAGTCATAGCAGAAAATCCTAAAGAATATCCATATGCATTTCTATATTCTTTTTTTTCTAAGGAAAAAATAAAACTGAATCCTAATATTATTTCTCCTATTGTTATAATCCATATTCCTCTTGGATACTCTGGCAGCAGAAACACTGCTATCAGTATTATAATCATTGCCGAAAAACTAAAAAAATTCGCAGTTTCTTTATTATCCTTTATAAAAAAACAATAAAGACTGATTGCAATTAACAAAGCAAAAACTATACTTAACCCAATTATTATTTCCATGTTATCGCCTCTTTTTTCTCTATTTCCTTCTTACAAGAAATTTCATCCTTGTAAAAAGTTTGTCTCATTAGAGACAGAAATTTGTTTACCAAAAAACTAACAACCAAATTTCCATCTCTAAAAAACAATGAATTTTTAAAGAACTTTTCCCTCCTTTACACAACAAAACACCATAGCATATCTAAAAAATATGTCAATAGGTTTTCTTTGATTTAAAATTTTCTATTATCTCCTTCGCGATTTTCCGAGAAGCATTCTGTGAAGGCGATAATTCTAAAAGGTTTTGTTGCATTTGGGTTTGAAGATTTTTATCGGATAATAATTTGAAAATGGCATCGGCTAAATCCTGCGAATTATTAACAGTTTCGTCAATTACCAAAGAAGCATTTTTCTCAAGAAAGAATTTAGCGTTTTCAGGCTGGTGGTTATTGGCGGAAGTGGAAAGGGGAATGAGAATATTAGGTTTTTTTAAAGCGACGATTTCTGCCAGACTATTTGCTCCCGCGCGGCTGATGACTATTTCTGCCAAAGCGTAAGCGTCCTTCATTTCTTCTTTTATAAAAGGATAGAGTCTATATCTGTTTTGGAGTTCAGGTTTTAACCTGTAAGAATTTGTTTCGTTTGAATTAGAATTTTTACACTCTGAAGAGTGAACTCCAGTTTTTATATTAACTTTATTTTTTATCTCTTCATAGTTTTTATCTCCGCACTGATGGATCACTTGGCATTTTCCAACTAACTCTTGCAGAATTTCCAAAACAAATTCATTTATTTTCTGTGCTCCCTGACTTCCACCGAAGATCAAAACAGTCGGCAGATCCGAAGAAAGCTTAAAAAATTTAAGAGCGTTTTCCACGCTGCCTTTCGCGATATCAGATCTGATTGGATTACCTGTTAAAACCACTTTGCTTTTGTTAAAATATTTTTCGGCAGCAGAAAAGGAGATGAGAATTTTGGAAGCAAAACGGGCGATAATACGATTAGCAAGTCCCGGAACGATATCTGATTCATGCGTAACGATCGGCACTCTTAGGATCCAGGAAGCGATCACTGGAGGAACACTGGCAAATCCGCCTTTGCTGAAAACTATATCCGGTTTGAACTTATAGACATAATAAAGAGACTGGACTATACCTACTGGAATTTTGAAAATATCTCTCAAATTTTCCCACGAAAAATACCGGCGCAACTTTCCCGCTTTGATCGTTTTAATTTGAATTCC